>JARFQQ010000082.1 GCA_029287695.1 Gammaproteobacteria bacterium
GTCACTGACATCGACTCACCCTGCAGGATGAAGGGGCGCAGGTCGAGATGGCGTGGCGCAAACCCGCTACCGGTCAGTGTCGGTGCTGTCGAGAGCGACAGCGTCGGCTGGGCGATGTAGTTGCGCGGATTTTCCGTGATCAGCTTCGTGAAGGTCTCGCGCTCGTCCTTGGTCGAGTGCGGTCCAATGAGCATGCCATACCCGCCGGATTCGTTGGCCGGCTTGACAACGAGCTCATCGAGATGCCCGAGAACGTAGGCGCGTTCATCATCGCGCTCGCACAGCCATGTCGGCACGTTCGGGAGTATCGGGTCCTGGTCGAGATAATAGCGAATCATCTCGGGAACGTAGGCGTAGAGCACCTTGTCATCTGCAACGCCGCTTCCGGGTGCATTGGCGATGGCCACGTTACCGGCCCGCCATGCACGGATGAGTCCGGGTACGCCCAGGATGGAATCCTTGCGAAAGACTTCGGGGTCACAGAAGATATCGTCGATCCGACGATAGATCACGTCAACCTGCTGCGGGCCGAAAACAGTTCGCATGTAGACACAGTCGTCGTCACCCACAAAGAGGTCAGGCCCTTCGACGAGTTCCGCTGCCATCCCCTGTGCAAGAAAACTGTGCTCGAAATAGGCGGAGTTGTAGATACCCGGGGTAAGGACCGCGATCTCGGGATAGTCCAGCTTCCGCGGTGACAGCGATGCCAGCATTTCGAAGAGGTGCGAGGTGTAGTCGTCAACGGGGAGTATGCTGTGGTCCTCGAACAGCTCCGGGAAGACACGCTTGGTAACCTGGCGGTTCTCGATCATGTAGGAGACACCGGAAGGTACGCGCAGATTGTCCTCAAGCACATAGACCTCGCCGTCACTGTCGCGAACGAGATCACTGCCGCAGATGTTGGCCCAGACGCCATAGGGAGGTGTTACGCCCCTGCAAGGTTCCAGATAATTGCGTGAATTGAGGATCAGCTCGGCAGGAACGATCCCCTCCTTGAGAATCTGCTGGTCGTTGTAAATATCATCGATGAAGAGGTTGAGCGCCGTGAGTCGCTGTTTGAGGCCATCCTCGATGCGTCGCCATTCGGAAAGTTCGATGATGCGCGGGATGATGTCGAAAGGCCAGGCACGATCGATATTGCCGCCCTCGGTATATACAGTGAAAGAGATGCCCATCTCCCGGATTGCAATTTCCGAAGCGACTTTGCGCGACAGCAGCTCCTTGTCGTCGAGAGAGGAGAGATACTGCATGAGACGCCTTGCGTGCGGCCGGGGCTGACCCCGGGAATCGATCAGCTCGTCCCAGGCACCGTTCGTCCCGTAGTCCTCCGGTGGATTTGTCATGGATGCATACACTCGCCTTCAGTCAACATAGATGGATGCAATTTATGTGCCAGAGAAGAATCGGGAATCTGCCTGCCTGAAATGCAAGCTGCTGCACTGCATTTGTGATTCCCGTCATGGGACTGCACCCGCGTGGTGCGATTCCGGGCCTGCTGGCATTTGGAAGACATTAGGCTTGGCGATTTTCAGGTTGGCATGCATTCTGCATGAGTATAACCGTCATGGAAATCGTGGTCATGACAAACGATCAAACCTCCTCTTGGTCGTTTAACCTTGCAGTGAATACCAATCGCTGAAGATTGAACCTCACTGTTGCGCCTGCATGTTTCCTTCCGGTCCATGCAGGCGTTTTTTTGTCAGGAGCCCGGGTTCCCCGGGTTATGCCGTGATGTACGATACACCGAAGATGGCCAGCGCCAGTATGAGTAGTGCAATGACAAGGACAATCAGGAGTCCTTTTTTGGTTGCCAGGAAAACGTCTAGTCGCATGATGGTTCGTTCTGCTAAAGGTTCAGTTCAGCCCAGTTCGACCACTTCGCCGCTGGTCGAGAAAACGATGCGTTCCGCGATATTCGTGACACGATCAGAGATACGTTCGATCTTGTGAGCGATGCTGACCGCATGAATGCAGTTTTCAATTGTTTCAGGGTATTCACGCATCTGGTCGATCAGGCTATTGACCAGCACTTTTTCAGCATCATCGACCTTGTTATCCATTTGCGCGACATTTTTCGCAGATTGGACATCAGGACTACGGTGAATTTCTGAGATGTGATCAAGCATCTGCTTGCAGAGATCTGTCATGAGTTGGAAATTGTCTCTGCATCCTTTTCGGGGCACTTCCTTCATGCTGTGCACCTTGCGCGCGATGTCAGCTGCATAGTCACCAATACGTTCATACTCTTCGGCGATATGGATACTGGCAAGCAACTTTCTTAGGTCATTAGCCACGGGCTGGCGCAATGCGATGCTGAAGAAGCTCTGCTCCTCTATTTGTCTGCATATCTCATTGATGTATTGATCATTTTCGATGACTTTCTCTGCCAGATCCAGGTCATGTTCCATGAAGGCGTCCATGGCCTGCTCGAAAGCCCTGGTGACAGCAATAGCTATCTGTTCAATAAGGCTTTGAATTGCCCTTTCTTCTTTGCTGAGTGCTTTGTGCGTCACTACCATCGAGAGTAGCCTTGTCTAGTCGAAGTGATAATACTATCAATCGCTTATGATAACGTAATTACCACTGCCAATATAATTAATTTGTCACTTTGTTGAGTTATGGTCACTCGGGTAATCAAGCCTTGCAGAAGATCTGCCCTTGCGCATACTCAAGATCAGCGATGTCTATTTTCCACGCGTGAATGGCGTTTCAACGTCAATACGCACTTTCTCCGAGGAGTTCACGAAATCAGGACATGAGGTCACGCTGATTGCACCGCGTTACCCTGTTGAGGAAGAGGAGGAAGCAGCAGGAATTGTGCGTATTCCCTCACGCTATCTTCCAATGGATCCTGAAGACAGGATGATGCATGCGAAGGCAATCAAGCGATTGTTGCCTGAATTCAAACGCCGGCAGTTCGATGTCATTCACGTCCATACGCCCTTTGTGGCCCACTACCTGGGTCTCTGGCTGTCACGCCGATTGGGTATCCCGGTCGTGGAAAGCTATCACACCTATTTCGAAGAATATCTCGATCTCTATTTGCCCTGGCTTCCACGTAATCTCCTCCGTTATGTTGCGCGTCGCTTTTCCCGGAGCCAGTGTAATGCTGTGGATGTCGCAATCGTACCGACCCGCCCGATGCTTGATGTTCTTGAGTCCTATGGTGTCACCGGAAAGATAGAGATTCTTCCTACGGGTATCCCCTCTAAAACATTCAGTGATGGTCAAGGACAATGGTTCCGGCAGGAGTATGGCATCACAGCGTCACGCGAAGTGCTGCTTTATGTCGGCAGAGTGGCATATGAAAAGAACATTGATTTCCTGATTCGCGTGCTTGCCAGAATGGTCATAAGACGCCCGCATATCCTGCTCGTCATTGCCGGCGAAGGGCCTGCCCGGGAAGACCTCATTCAACAGGTGCAGTCTGCAGGCCTTTCTGACCAGGTGTTGTTTGTCGGATACCTCTCGAGGAAACATGAACTGGCAAATTGCTATGCCGCAGCCGATATCTTCGTATTCGCCTCCAATACCGAAACCCAAGGGCTGGTTCTGCTGGAGGCCATGCAAACAGGAACACCCGTTGTGACAACGGCAGTCATGGGAACAGCAGAAATCATGCGTGATGGACTGGGTGGTCTGATTGCGAAAGAGGATGTCGATGACTTCGCCGGTAAGGTCGATGCAGTCTTGTCCGATGAATCATTGAGAAAACGCCTCATGAAAGAGGCGCATGAGAAAGCGCAAGCCTGGGACGCAGGGCTGATGGCAGAGAAAATGCTCCAACTCTATGATCGACAACGATCAATGCACAGTCATCAGGATCAACGGCTGTAGTCTGTCCGGTTCGGCTGGCAGTATCTGAACGTGCGTCATGAGGTTAAATACGGGAGCCTCGAATGGCGGCTCCCGGATATCAGGGCTGTTTCGGAATCAGAGATTGTCCAGCCGATAGTGTGCATCGACCCAGCACTTGGGCAGTTCTTCGCCTGAAGGAAACTTGAGATCGGCTTTTTTGAATTTCTCCGCATCCTGCAACTCTTCACCTGCGTGAAAACGCCCGATAATGGAATCGTTGAATGGATCAAACAGATCCTTCAGTGACAGAACCTCGACAAGATCGTCGTTTGATTTGGATTTCAGAAACATCTCGATTCTCCTCAATGATGGGACATGAATATCTGCCCCGTTTTTAATCCCTCTATATTTATATGAGCAGAAAGGCACTCATGCGGCAAGCGCAAAGTCCGGTTTTTGTTGATGCGGATCATCTGCAGATGTGCCCCTCCCGCCCGGCGGATTGCGATCAGCTTCCTGTCGCCAGGATTTCGACCTGCTGGCTGGTTTGCAGCAGGCCCTTCCCCTCGTGGACCATGTTCTGACCGAACCAGACCTTGTTGTCACGGCGCCGATAGCTCATCAGGGTTTTTAGCGGTTCCGGCCCCTCCTTCCTCCCGGTTTCCGGATTGACGGTTGGAATCGGGCAGCGGGAGCAGGGTTTGACGATACGAAACCTGATGTCACCAATGCTGATTTCGCGCCAGTTGTCCTCGGCATGGGCATGACAACCTGCAACCACGAGATTCGGGCGAAAACGGATCATGTCGACCGGCGCATCGAGTTTCTCGTTGAGCAGGTCAAGTGATGCCTCCGAGATCAGCAGCAGCGGGAAGCCGTCGGAAAAGCCTGTCCGGTCACCCTCTTTCGCATAGGCCGGATCACACTGGCGGATTTCGTCGTCAGCGATAAAAACCAGGTGACAGGGATCACCAATCTCTCGTGACAGCCAGGCGTCAATGGCCGATGATAATCGATGCGCCTTGACCTGGTCTTTCCAGACCTGCACGCTCATGCGTTCCTCTGCATGCTCGATGCCGGGCACCTCCACTGATTCGCCCTTGCTGCCGGTGAGAAGCAGGCGGCCATCCAGGATAGTTGGTCGAATCAGCACCATTTGCGGGTGTGTACGCTGGGTCATGAAACGCCCCTGGCTGTCGACCAGCATCCACCTGCGATCATATTTCAGACCCATATCATCGAGCTCACTGGCTTCGAGCGGAATCCCGGCCATGGATTTGACCGGGTAGATGTAGAGCTGTGAAAGGCGGATTGTCATGATGTGAGCTTGCGGTAGATATCCGAAATCTTCAGTGGAAGCTTCTCGACACGATCGATCACCGTGTAATTTGCTGCGCCATACATGTGCGGCAGATAGTCCTTCCCTTCGCGATCGATCGTGATGCAATAGGAATGCACACCTTCGCGCCGGGCCTCGTAGAGGGCCATGCGCGTGTCCTCGATGCCGTATTCTCCCCGGTAGTCGAGGTCGTAATCGTCAGGCTTTCCGTCGGAGAGCGTGATCAGCAGCTTGGTTCGCGCCTCGACCTCGTGAAGCTTGGTGACAAGATGCCGGATCGGCGCGCCCATGCGTGTGTAGTCTTTCGCCTCGATACCACAGATGCGACGCTTGACATGGTCGTCGAGTCGTTCGTCGAAATTCTTGATGTGATAGGCCTCGCAACGCTTGCGTGCCCAGCCGGAGAAACCATAGATCGCATAGCGGTCACCCAGTATCTCGAGGGACTCAGCCATGAGAATCAGCGCTTCGCGCTCGGCATCGTTGATCCAGCCACGCGTGGAACCCGACATATCGACCATGAACATGACCGCGATGTTGCGCTCCTCCTTGTGCATATGCGTGAACAGGCGGTTGGTCATCTCGTTACCCTTGATGAGGTCAGGGTAGGCATCCACGAGAGCATCGAGGTCGATATCGTCACCGCTTGGCTGGCGCTTGAGCAACTTGTCCTCGCCACGCAACAGCTCGAAGGTGCGCCGCAGCGAAAGAATGAGGCCGCGGTATTTTTCCCTGGTCTGGCGATAGAAGGCATCATCCCCGCCTTCGACCTCGAGCTCGCGCAGAACGCACCAGTTCTTCTTGTAGTGTTTGCGCCGGTGATCCCACTCCCTGTACAGAAAAGCGCCCTCCTCTTCGCAGGTGCCGGACGGGATATCCGCGGCGACGGATTCCTGTTGCCGGTACTGCCTGATGTCATAGTCTTCATCACCGGCTGGCGTGAGGTATTCCTCCGGAATTTTGCCAAAATCGAGCATCACCGATGTCAGCAGGTTCACGATGTGTTCGGGTGGAGCCACGCGTGCATCCCCCTCGACCTCGATCGCGAAACGCATGTCATGCGCAGTATCATCCTCGGTGTGGATCTTGAAGCGACTTTCGTGACGTTCACCCGTCTCCCCGATGCGCTGATGTTCCTCGACCATCTCCTTTAACGCGTGACGGACCAGCGCTTTTTCCCGCTCGATACGCGCAGTACGGACCTCGGCGACAGCGATGGGGTCAAGACATCCCTGATAGCAGCGCGTGGCGGGAGTAATTTCGTCATGCAATTCATGCAGAAGTTCGACCGTCGTCTGCACAGTGGCCTCGGGCTCCTGCAGGAAAAAGCGTGCATATTCAGGAATGGTCTCCTGCTCATCATCGAGATGATCACTCAGCCGCTGCATATCCCGGTAGAGTCCCGGCAATTCGCGCCTGATACAGGCATCGAGACGAATGCGCTCCATGGTGTGAAAGCAGCCCAGTGCAAGCTGTCTGTCCGGAAACTCGCTCAACAGGTGATTGAGCTCCACCTGGAAGGTGCCAAAACGTGTCTGGGCCCAGAGATGTGCCACCATGCATTTGTAGAGACGGAAATTGTCCTTTGAGTCTGGCAGTTGCGCGATGGTCGATGGCAGATAGAGGGTTTCAGAATCCGTAAAGGGAATCGCAGAATCCGTCGTCTCGAGCCTGAGCTCGCGTCCGGAGAGGCCATGGACGAAGCGTGTCAGGATGCCCTCGTATTCCTCGAAAAATGCTGTCGACCGGCGTTCACGACCGTCCTCGATGAAGGCTTCCATGTCCTTGATGATTTCGAGTGCCGGGCCCAGGCCATGCCTGTCATAGTTGTCCATTGCCTTGAGCAGCCATGATTCGATCATCTCCCTGCCAAGCTTGCCGAGCGCTTCGCTTGCACGCAGCAGGAATTCATAACCTATCGCGATGTTAATACTCGAGGTGCGTCGCACCCAGTCGAGCACGAACAGCTGATCGCGGTATGGCATCGAGACGAGCGCCTCGGCGGGCTTTTTCGTCTCGTAGAAAGAGAACTCCACTTCGAGTGATTCGTTGAGATGGGAAATGATCTCGTCGCGGGTCAGGGCGGAAGTCTCCATGGAAGCGGTTATCAGAGTTCGCGCAGAAGACGAAAACCGAGATTGACGTCCAGCTCATCCTTGAGGCGGCGCATTCTGGAGGCGCTGCGGGCGAAGACGGCGGCATCGAACCAGGATCCCCCCTTGGTCACGATTGCCTTCGTGTCCGCCTGCTCACTGTATCGATGAGAAGGTGTCCAGAGCGTCGAGGTCATCTCCCAGACATTGCCATGCATTTCATGCAGGCCCCAGATGTTGGATGCTTTGCTGCCGACCGGAAGGGATTTCGTGACAGGAATGCATCTGGGCAGAAATAAGCGTTTCTTCTGTTTCTGTTCTTCATATGGCAGGGTTGAGTCAAAGTGGACTTCCTTGCAACTGACCGACTCGCCAAAATGGAAGGGCGTCGTGGAACCGGCACGACACGCATACTCCCACTCCTCTTCCGTCGGCAACCTGTAGGTTTCACCGCTCTGTTCACTGAGCCAGCGACAATAGGCTTCAGCATCGGCATAGCGGATATTCATAACGGGCTGCCGACCACTAGCGCTCAAGAGGTCCGGGCGAAAGCGCCAGCCGGTTGCTGCCTCGAAATGTCTCCAGTCATCTGCAGTCACCGTGAATCGGCCGAGTGCGAAAGGTCTGTCGATGGTGGTCAGCCGTCGTGGTTCTTCCAGACGACTGTGTCCGAATTCGCGCTTGCCTGAACCGATCTCCAGCTGTCCTGCCGGTATGACAAAGAGTTCGGGGCCAGGGTCACCATTTGCCAGCAGGTCATGAAAATGGACCTGCAGCCCAAGTGCTTCGGCACTGCACCACTGATGTCTTAACAGCTTGTCATCAGGGAAGCCGCCAAGGTAGGGAATTGCTTCACGCGTGGCGGGGTCACTACAGGGCATAAACGACTGGTTTTGCAGAGAAATCAATCAAGGCGATTGTACGGAGAATGGAGGTCAAAATACACCACTTGGCTTTTGTTGATCCATATCAATACGAAGAATATGGTTATTTGCTTAAATCGTTATGCAGATAATTTCTGCGTTTCCCTTCTACATTAAGCCGTATTGGGGCGGGTTGTTATCAACCCGCCCTGTTTTTTTGCCTGCGCAATATCAGCCGTCAAGGAGCAGTTGCAGCGTGGATGCATGCCCCTCCTCTCTCGCCCAGTCAGCAGCCCTCATCTGCCTGTCATCATGGATTCCCGGATCTGCGCCATAACGCAGCAGAATTGCGACAGGGCCGTCGTATCCCAGTTTGGCTGCCCAGATCAAAGCACTCCAGCCATGCGTGTACTCAACCCTGTCCGGGTCGGCGCCGGCCTGAAGCAGGATTTCAACGACCTCGGGATGGTTGTTGCCAGCGGCTTGCATGAGTGCCGTATAACCTCCCTTGTCACTCAGATTCACCATGGCCCCTGCTTTCAGGAGCTGCTTCACGACCGCGAGATTACCGCGTTGCGATGACTTGATGAGTGGCGTGAAAAAGCAGAGATCCTGCGTATTGATATCGATATCCTGTTGCAGCATCCGGTTGACCTGAAGACGATCACCCTGCTCTGCTGCATCGAGGAGGATCTGTTCGAGCCTCTGCTTGTCCGTTCCGTCACCGCAGGATGCCAGCAGCAGGATGCAAAGTGTGAGGAGATATCTCATGAAGGCTGAAATCGACTGAATGGACCTGCCGGCTATTATTCCCGACACCCGAACGGCTGTCGTTTGCGATATATCAAGCAGAACAGTAGCGCGGATCAATCCCCTTTCTGGCGGCCGGACCAGGCAATGTGTCGCTTGATGGCATCATCGGCAAGTAACGCATCCAGCGTCGAGAAGTGTTTCGCGAGCGTCATCTCGTCGTAAAGCAGGTGTAATCCGTTGTGGCACTGGCGGCAGATCGCGATGCCCCGGTTGCGTTCTTCCCGCGTGAAGTTTTTGCGAAAACGCTTCCTGCGGTGCAGTTTTCTCGGGATCAGGTGGTGAAAGGTCAGCCTCGTCGTTCGCCGGCATAACTGGCAGGAGCCGTATTTACGGTTTTGTGATCCGTCATCATCCATCTGTTCAATATAACGCTGATGGTGTCGAGGCGTCATCCTGCACCAGTAGCGCTTCCATGGAGTGCCCTGCCCGCTCGGATGCACCAATCCGGAGCACGAATTGCGTTGATTCTGCCTCAGTTCCAGGCATGAATCCTGCTTGATAAAAATAAACAGAAGGAGGAATCAATGGGAATCCCGTACCGAAAAGCAGATGTCGACTGGCAATCCGATACCATGCGCATCCTTACCCCACTGCTCTATCTTGTCTACAGTTTCGCAGTCATCGTGATGATGGGAGCGACAATCTATGCAGCGAGATTACTTCTTGGCTGAGTCAATAATAAAGACCACTCCGGGAATGGCCTGATCATACAGATTGAGACTGGGAGTATCCTCTAGCGGATAGCGGGAGTCTTCTGACGCGATTGTGATGATGGAGTATCACTGAATCTAGTGGATAATCCTGTTCAAGGCCAACTATTCCGCGGGATTCCTCGCAATACGACAGAGAATGCAGGACATAAAAAAACCGCGCCTTGTGGGCGCGGTTCTTTTCGTACAGCGATTTCAGCCGGATATCAGCTGATTTTCTGGTCCAGTTCGCCATTGGCGTATGCGGTGAACATGACCTCGAGCGACTTGG
>JARFQQ010000103.1 GCA_029287695.1 Gammaproteobacteria bacterium
CACTCTCCTTTTTCCTGGCGGCAGCCGCAGACTTTGCAGCAGTTTTCTTCTTGCGTTTGCGGCCCTTGCGCTCTTCTTCACCTGCCGTCTCTTTTTCCGGCTCTGTGAGCGGAATTCTCGGCATTTGCTCGATGATATCGACAGCGATTTCCTCTGCAAGCGCCGTGTCCGCGAGCGTATCAATGTAACGCAGGATCTCCTCTCCCTCGAAACGCTTGTGCAGCTCCTCGGTATTGGCTTCGCAGATACGCAGGCGATTGGCGATCGTCTCCTCGTAATCCGGCGGACGACGGGCGATACGACTCCCGCAGACGTCACACACCCCGTCGACAAGGGGGGGGCTGGAATAGATGTTGTATTCCATTCCGCAACTGCCACAGTGGAGTTGCCCGACCAGGCGCTCCATGATGTCGTCGTTGTGGACACGAATCGAGAGGGCGAGTTCGAGCGGCGCACCGATGCGCTTGAGCAGGGTGCCGAGCATTTCTGCATGCGAGGACTCGCGTGGGAAATCCTCGAGAATGAAACCCTCTTTTGCTGCTTCCAGTGGCTCTCTAAGCGCCGAGGTCACCAGTTCCTCGGGAATTGGAGCACATGCGAGCAAAAGTTCACCGACCAGGCGCCCAAGCTCTGTCTCCTGGTTCGCCATGTTGTTGAGAATCTGATGCAGATTCAGGACGGGAATACTGTATTTCTTCGAAAGCTCTGCCGCCAGGACACTTTTTCCGCAGCCCGGGGGGCCAAGTAAAACGATGCGCATATTCTGAATCTCGGGAATCGTGCTTCCCTGTATAGTTATTTCTATGGCGGCATCCAATTTTTGGATTGCGCACGCCACTCAGCCCCACTAACCTAAATTCATTTTTGCGACAAGTCAAATCCCGCGAGAATTTTATGGCCTTGATCCCCGACGTCAATGCCGCTGAAAAGTGGCTGATCGAGAACACGCTCCGGAAGCGTTATGGCGAGAAGGTCGACGACGAGACCAGCTTGCGGATGCCGAAATTCGCCTGCGACGCTTTGACAGGGAACTCTCCGCCGACCCGGTGATTCGGGGAACGGTTGTCATTATCAAGCCAGAAAGCTGCTGAAGTCACTGTCATACCCGGCAGGCAGTCAGCTGAATAATCCACACACCTACATAACATTCGATTCGAGGAGAATATAACGATGAGTGCGAAGAACGCTTTTTATGCCCAGTCCGGAGGGGTCACATCCGTCATCAATGCATCTGCCTGTGGCGTTATCCAGGCCGCACGCAAGCACCCGGACAAGATTGGCAACGTCTATGCCGGACGCAATGGCATCATCGGTGCACTGACCGAGGAGCTGATCGACACCAGCCAGGAATCCGATGCTGCAATTGCGGCACTGAAACACACACCTTCCGGTGGCTTCGGATCCTGCCGCTTCAAGCTCAAGAGCCTGGAGGACAACAAGCGGGAGTACGAGCGCCTCATCGAGGTTTTCAAGGCGCATGACATCGGCTATTTCTTCTACAACGGCGGCGGCGACTCGGCCGATACCTGCTACAAGGTTTCCCAGCTCTCCGAGAAAATGGGTTTTCCCGTCCAGGCGATCCATGTCCCGAAAACCGTCGACAACGACTTGCCGATCACGGACAACTGCCCCGGCTTCGGTTCTGTTGCCAAGTACATCGCGGTCTCTTCACTCGAGGCCAGCTTCGATGTGCGTTCCATGGCTGCGACCTCGACCAAGATCTTTGTTATCGAGGTCATGGGACGGCATGCCGGCTGGATCGCAGCGGCTGGCGGCCTGATCGAGGACTACGGCATCCCGGTCGTTGTCCTTTTCCCCGAAGTGGAGTTCGACAAGGAGAAGTTCCTTGCCAAGGTGGATGCCAAGGTCAAGGAGTTCGGCTACTGCACGATCGTCGTTTCCGAGGGCTGCCACTGGCCGGACGGCAAATTCCTTGCAGAACAGGGCACGCGCGACGCTTTCGGCCATGCCCAGCTCGGCGGTGCAGCGCCGGTTGTTGCAAACATGATCAAGGATGCACTCGGCCACAAATTCCACTGGGCGGTGGCAGACTATCTGCAGCGTGCAGCGCGTCACCTGGCCTCTGCATCCGATGTGGACCAGGCCTATGCGCTGGGTGAAGCAGCCGTCGAAAAGGCGGTCGATGGCAAGAACTCCATCATGCCGACCATCGTGCGCGAGTCATCGAAGCCCTACAAGTGGAGCATCGGCGAAGCGCCGCTTTCCGAAGTGGCGAACGTCGAGAAAATGATGCCGATGGAGTTCATCACCGAGGATGGTTTCGGCATCACCGACGCCTGCAAGGAGTACCTCTACCCGCTGATTCAGGGCGAGGCCTACCCTCCCTATGACGAAAACGGCATGCCGGAGTATGTCACCCTCAAACTGGCAGCTGTAGAAAAGAAGCTTCCGGCTTTCGAGATCTGATCGGTCAATCAGGTTCAGACCGAAGAAAACGGGGTCTTGCGACCCCGTTTTTTTATTTTCGCTGCTTCCGAAGAAGCCTGTGAGAGAAAAGCCTGTAGTCTGCGCATAACACTGCGCCGCAAGACCCTTCACATGGCAGAGTCATGCTCCAGTAGCAGGTTGCCGTGAGGATCGACATGACAGCACCATCCATCGGAAAGCCAGGTGGTCGAAACCTCCTCGAGAATCAGCGCCGGTCCCTCGACCCTCTCACCCGGCAGAAGGGTTGCCCGCTCGATCAACCGGACAGGTGTGTCGTAACCTGGCATCTCGACACGCGAGATCCGCTCTTCTCGCCTTTTTTTCTGCGGCTTGAGTGACAGCCTGGTGGCTGCTGCACGTACCCGCACACGCAGGTTCAGCATCTCGACAGGCACATCGAGCCGGTGCCCGTAGCGCATTTCATGCTGCAGGTGGAAAGCCGATTCGCTGGCATCGATATCCTTCCATGCAACGTTGAGCGTGTTCGACTGCCCACGGTAACGCAGGTCAAGCGAGTAATCGCATTCGAGCTCTTCACGTGCGATGCCCTCCTTGAGCAACTCGGCAACTGCTTTCGATTCAAGCTCTCCGAAGGCCCGCGCAACCTCAGTTTCATCACGCTCCGCGAGCACGCCTTGCCAGGTGCGGGACAGCTCCCTGCCGGGCCGAGTCGCGAGCATGCCGAGTGCGGAAAGTACGCCAGCGTGAACCGGCACCATCGCACGCCGCATGCCAAGCGCTTCGGCCAGCGCACAGACGTGGAGACCACCGGCGCCGCCAAAACTCAGCAGGCGATACTCCTTGGGATCGACACCGCGCTCGACAGAGATCATGCGCAGGGCTGCGGCCATGTGCTCATTGGCAACGGTAATGACCCCCCTTGCGGCCTCGGTCACTGAACATTTCATGGCATTGGCAAGCCGCTGCATCGCCACTTGCGCCGCATCAGCATCAAGGCGCATGCGGCCGCCGAGAAAGGCCCCGGGACGCAGGCGCCCGAGCACGAGATTCGCATCCGAAACCGTCACCTCGGTACCTCCCTGCCCGTAACAGGCCGGCCCCGGATCAGCGCCTGCCGATTCCGGCCCAACCTGCAACATACCACCCGCATCGAGACGCGCAATCGACCCTCCTCCAGCGCCAATCGTGTGCATGTCGACCATCGAGACGGCGACCGGCCAGCGGCCGATATGGCCCTCGTTCGTCAGTTGCGGCGCGCCATCGATAAGGGAGACATCCGTCGAGGTCCCTCCCATGTCGAAGGTGAGGAGCTGGTCATCGCCTGCAAGCTCACCAAGCCAGGAGGCGCCGACAAGACCGCCGGCTGGTCCGGATAGCAGCATCCGCACTGCCTGGTTGCTCGCCTGGGCAGCATCCATGGTGTCGCCGGAGCTCTGTATGATCGAGAGGGATGCGTGCGGCAAACCCGAACGCAGACGTTTGACATAACCTTCGACAAGCGGCCCGACCCAGGCGTTGAGCCAGGTCGCGATGCCACGCTCGTATTCACGGATCTCCGGCAGTACCTCGCTTGAGAGAGAGATGAAGAGGTCATCCGGCAGGGCCTCCCTGATGCGTCGCTCCAGGCTTCCATCCTTCCATGAAAAAAGGAGATTCACGGCAACGGCACGAGGCTGCTTCTGACTGACACATTGTCGAAGCTCCTCGAGATCCACCCCGGTCAG
>JARFQQ010000144.1 GCA_029287695.1 Gammaproteobacteria bacterium
CGACCTCCGAGAACTTGTCGACCGGGCTGGCGCCGACCATGGGCGGCAGTTCCGAGGAACGGATGACCTTGCGGCCATTGAACTCGACGATGATGTCGCCGACACGCACACCGGCCTTCTCTGCGGGACTGTCGGGAATCACCCTCGCGACCAGTGCACCGCGCGGCTGGCCCATGCCGAAAGACTCGGCGAGTTCACGGGTGACGTCCTGGATGAGTACACCAAGCCAGCCTCGTGAAACCTTGCCGGTATCGCGCAACTGCCTGGCTACATTCATGGCCACCTCGATCGGAATCGCAAACGACAGGCCCATGAATCCGCCTGTGCGACTGTAGATCTGGGAATTGATACCGACCACTTCTCCATCCAGATTGAACAGCGGTCCGCCGGAGTTGCCGGGATTGATGGCCACATCTGTCTGGATGAAGGGAACATAGTTTTCGGTCGGCAGACTGCGCCCCTTGGCGCTGACGATACCGGCCGTGACAGAGTGATCGAAGCCGAAAGGCGACCCGATCGCCAGCACCCACTCACCAACCTTCAGCGCTTGCCCCTTTCCCATTCTTACGGCAGGCAAGCCGCTGGCCTCGATCTTGATGAGGGCAACATCGGTTGCCTTGTCAGACCCGATGAGGCGAGCCTCGTATTCGCTGCGATCGCTGAAACGGACAATGATCTCGTCCGCCTCGGTCACCACGTGGTGGTTGGTCAGGATATAGCCATCCCCGGAGATAACAAAGCCGGAACCGAGCGACTCGGTATTGAAAAGCTCCTCCGGAATCTGGTCGAAGTTGAAGGGACCGCCGAAGAAGTGCTCGAAAAGCTCGCCGAGCGGGTTGTCTTTCGGGATTTCCGGCATCTCCTTGAACTGTTTGCCGAGCTTGTTGCTTTTCTTGGTGCTGATGTTAACGACGGACGGCGCATTTTGCGCGGCCAGTTCCGTGAAGTCAGGCAACTGCGCCATGGCAGGCCCGGACAGCATCAGAAAAAGAAGTGCGAAAATGGCTGTAGCGCTACGCATCAATGTCATTGTTTTACCTCTTGTTTAACTCGATCGGCTCGATGGTCAGCGCATGTTCGCGCCTCAGGACCTCGATGGCAGGTGCGACTTGCCGGCGCCTGAGCCCCAACAGCACAAGAATCATGCCAGTCAGACCGCTGAGTATCGTAAACAGTTCACTGCCGGCAAGAAGATGGCCAGCCATCGCACCGAACAGCAGGCCTGCCAGTGGATAGAGATATAGCCTGATGCTCCCCGTCACAAGGTCTTTCTCTCTGATGCCAAGCACCACGCGGTCACCCGGACGCGCGTCGATGGTGTTTGGCAGAGAAAGCAATGCGCGGCGTTTGCCGAAAAGGGAAGCAACGAGGTTTGTTCCGCAACCGGATTTGACGCTGCATGACCCGCAAGTCGACTGTCTCTGGATCTCGACCGCCATGACCTCTCCCTCGGTCTTGATGACCGTGGCAAGCTCCTCGATCATGGTGACTCTTTGAGCCGGGTACTCTTGAGAAAATGCTTGAGTGTCTCGATGGGCGCCTCGCCCACAACAGTGACCCGGTGACCGTCAACCTCGGCACCGAGAATACCGACAGGACCGACGAGAGACTGCCCCGGGGCATTGGCTACATCGCGATCCTCGATGTAGAGCGACAGGCGCGCGATGCCGTCTGAGAAAACAAACTGCTCGGACCTGATGACACCCTCCTGCTCGCTGCTGTCATGGATCTCCATGACAAAGCCTTCCGGCAAACCCTCGAATGACCACTTGCCACGGTAGTCGACAGGGCCGGGTTGCGTTTCGGTTTCAGGCACCCGTTTATCGTCACCCAACTTCCGGATGCTGATGGATGTGAACATCAACTGGGAGATCGGTTTTCCCTGCCTGTCCAGCACCACACGTCGCAGCGGCAGGGCTGTCTCGCTGTCAATGTAGAGGCGGTGACCGTAGCGCATCTCGTCCCGCGGCTGCACCAGCACGATCGTTGTCTCGCGTCCGGCCACACGGTCTTTTCCCAGAATACGGAAATCATAAACGGCAGAGAGGCGCTCGGGGTCGAAGGTAACAAGCGTCGGGGCATTGCGCCGCCGCCTTTCGGAAACGGAAGCGGGCTTTTGCTGGTCGAATTGCGCCATGGTGAAATTGTCGCGCACCACCTCTCGGCTCGGTCCGGTGAGTGTGCGCAGATATTCACGCTCGTTACCCTCCTGCCAGTCGTGATTGATGTGCATCGCGTTGAGCACATCACCGTACTGGTAGACGAAATCGCCCTCATAGCTCAGTTGACGAACTGTCTGCTGCATCCGGTTGAGGATATCCAGCGGGTCCTCCTCTGCTGCCAGGGAAGCGAGAGGGGTGATCAGCAGAGTGAAGCAGGTAAGCAGGAGAGAGAATCGAATCACGTCGGCTTGCGGGCGTCGGAAATGAATCTTCATCTAACCACAGAAGGGGGCCATGAAGCCAGCGAAAGAGGGAAGAGGCGTCTCAGCGGCCGCCGTAGCTGACCATGGTCGCAGTCGCGAAACCGGGACCGAATGTTCCGCTGCCGATATAGTCCTGGTGTTGGCGCAGGTAGCGGTCGAGATCGGGATTACCGGTGTCGATATCGACCCGGGGGATCTCCTGCTGGCGAGGGATGTCCATGCCTGCCGCGCGGTTGGCAACCAGTGTTGCCCCGTTGGAGAGTTGCTGCCCCTCGAGTTGCGCGGGTGTTTCTGCAATCACCGGGTTTCCCGGCATGGGAGGCCGCAATACAGTGAAGACGACAGCGGCAGCAATGCTGGCAGCAACGGCAAAACCGGCTGCGGTTTTTTTCACACCGGTCGTCATGCCCGGCTTGAGGGCTGCGGGGGCAAGTATCGTTGGCTCATCATCTATTTGACTGCGGATACGCTCGAACAGGCCGGAGGTATCGAGCGCCGAATCGCCTCGCATGCAGGCGCCGATCAGTTGATACCTTGCAGCTGTCTGGCTGACCTCGTTTCGGGCAGCCGCTTCATCGAGCCACCTGGTGCCTTCGGCGAAGCTGGCCTCGCCATCGACAAGCGCCGAAATTGTCTTGTTTTCCACTGTCATGTCTCTATTGACCTACGGATTCAACAAAGGTTTCAAATTTGCATCAATTGCTTCA
>JARFQQ010000032.1 GCA_029287695.1 Gammaproteobacteria bacterium
ATGATACTCACTCGCCCATTTTTCGGGTAATGCCTTGAAACGTTTTTTCACACATCCCTGGGTTCGCATTCCAGCCGGCATCATTGCATGGACGCTGCTCGTCTATGCCATTCTCGAGGCCTGCAGCAATCTCTTCTTTGATGTCGAGGTATTACCACGCTTCTGGATCAGGGATTTTCTTGCCCACCTGTTTCTCTCTGCCATCATCTATTTGATGGCGCGCAACTTCAGGACATATGCCATCGCCTATGCCCTGCTCGTGACAATTCTCCATGTCAGCAATGCGCTCAAGATGGTGATCCTTGGCAGCCCGATGATGCCGGATGATTTCATCAGCGTGCGAAACATGTTCATGCTCTTCAGTGGCTGGAAATTCTGGGTCATGGTGCTCATGCTTGCCGTCCCGCTCATGGCACTGGCTGCCATGATCCACTGGCGGCATCCGCGCTCATGGCTGAGTCTTACACTGGTCGGCGCCGGGATCCTTGTCCTGCTCAACTGGCCGGCGCAAATGATGGCAGCCATGGACAAACAGTTCGGTGACTGGATCTGGAACCAGCCCGGAAACTACCGCGAGCGCGGTCTGCTGATCCACCTCGTGCAGGAAACCGCGCGCAATATCTCCCGTGGACTCGATGTGCCGGACGAGGCAGCTGTGGCGGAGGCATTTGAAACGCTTGGTCATAGCGAGCCAGCGCCGCAAGCAGGCTCGAATGCGTTTTCGAAACGCAACGTGCACCTCATTCTGCTCGAATCTTACTGGGATCCCTTGCTGCTCGAAGGGATCGAGTTCTCCGAGGATCCGATTTCTGACGAATTTCGCGAACTCTGGGCACAGACAGGCAATGCCACCATCTTGTCGCCGGTCTTCGGTGGCTACACTGCCAACGCCGAGTTCGAGGTGCTGTGCGGTTTCCCTGTCACGGTCGACACTGTCTTCTTCGAGGGCTGGGTACGAAAAGCCGCTCCTTGCCTGCCGGCGCATCTGCGTGCGCTCGGCTATCACACCTATGCCTCGCACCCGAACGTCGCCGCCTTCTGGAACCGCGTCAACGTCTATGACCGCATCGGCTTCGAGACCTACTGGTCAAAAAAGGATTTCGTGCTCGATGACATGAACAAAAATTTTCTCGGCGATGCATCACTCTACCGGCAGATGCTCGAAAAACTCGAAATCAGGCTGCAGTCCGGCGAGCCTCTGCTCAATTACATCGTCACCATCTTCGGCCACCTCGACTACCCGTTCAACGCAAGTCGTCCAAAAGTCATCCAGGCATCCGGTGACAACCGGATGGTCGAGGACTATGCCAACCAGATCTACTACAAGTCCCGCGAGCTCATGGTGTTCCTCGAGGAACTGCGCAAGCGCGATCCCGACGGCCTCATCGTGATGTTTGGCGACCACCTGCCGTTTCTCGGACCGAACTACGGTGGTTACACGGAAATTGGCATGCTCGAATCATCAAGGAGCCGTTTCACAGACCCGATGTTCCGCACCCTGACAAGAGCGCCGATGATCGTCATCGATGGCAGGAACGGCCCGGTCGATACGGGCGAACTGCCGATGTATCGCATCCCTGAACTCGTGCTTGACCTGCTCGGCGATAATCGTGACTCGATCCTGAGGCTGTCGCGCCTGCCCGTGGAATCCACCATCCGGCCATTGCCCGGACTGCACCTGGTTGTCGAGGATGGCAAGAGTCATGTCTGCAAGCAGAAGGACTCCGGAAACCGGGAATCATGTTCCAATACAGACCCGCTCGTCGAAGCACTGGACATCCTGACCTATGACCTCTTCAACGGTGAGCAACATGGGTTGAAGCGCATGGAGAAGCCCGGCTGAGGCCATCTGTGTTTCTTCGGCAAGGATTGAATATGGATTCCCGCCTTCGCGGGAATGACGGTAGAGAACGGGCTTCATCGGGGTCGAAGTCAATCTGACTACGCCCCCTGAAAGCCTGGATTCCCGCCTTCGCGGGAATGACGGGACACAACCGCCACTGAGATACCCAGGTCAGACGGCCTCTTGTGTCCTGTTTGTCCTGCATCGCTCGGTTGCGCGTAAGTCGCAGTTGGTGGTCTTTTCTATATCACTTGTGGGAGCCCACACCGTGGGCGATTGATCGCCGAGAGGGCTCGGCTCCTGTGAATCGGGGTCAAAGTCAAATTGACCCTGACTCCCGAGATAGGTGTTGAATCACTTGGCGATGGATTTATCTGACACACGCGTCGGCGCGTTAGAAGCCCCCCGGAGTGCGTGATCCTCATTCGTAGGATGTGGTGAGCACAGCGAACCGCATCGAGAAACAGTGACCGATGCGGTTTACCTAAAGGTATTTCCTTCGGTCACACAGGATCACCGCATCTATGGATGCGTGTCAGAGCCGAAACGGCTGGGCGAAGATTCACCTGTGGTGCGGGAACCTGCCGAGAGAGCCGAAAAGCCCACCAAAATGCGACTGGACGCCACCGAGTGCCGCAGGCAAAACCGGGGGTAGCAAAAAGGTGTTTGAGCCGCGAAGCGGCGAGTTCTTTTTGCGCCGGTTTTGGCGAGGAACGCAAGGAACCCGAAGGGTGGCGTCCCGGAGCGAATGGTTTTGGTGACTTTTGCCGGAACAAAAGTCACTCGGGTGCGCGCCGACGCGCGCATCTAATCAAATCATCGCGTAGCGATTCAAAACAAAGCCCGTCCCGCAGGGACAAGAAGAATCAGGTTGCCTCCTGCGCAGCAGTCTCCTCCTCGATCTGCCTGACGAT
>JARFQQ010000165.1 GCA_029287695.1 Gammaproteobacteria bacterium
CGCAATCCCGCAGAGAGACGCCGGATGAGGAGAGCCTTGTCAACCAGCTTGCCGAGGCGCGTGAGCAGGGGATAGAGACCTCCCGGATCGAAGAGGAGTTCGCAAAGCTCCGGCAACGCCGTGAAGCAGGCGAAATACATATTGCTGTTTTCGGAGAGATCAGCAGCGGCAAGTCATCACTGATAAGGGCATTGCTTCCGGGCAAGGAGGTCATGACTGCCGTGACGGGGGGGACGACCAGGAGGCTCGAGGAGTTTCGCTGGAACAGCCCTGCAGGCGATGCGCTGGTACTTGTCGACATGCCGGGTCTCAACGAGGCTGGCGGTTCGCTCGACAAGCTCGCCGAGGAGGAGGCGCAACGCAGCCATCTTGTCATCTTCGTCACAGACGGCGACCTTACTCGCAGTCAGTTCGAGGCTATCGGAATGCTTCGGGATCTTGATAAACCGGTCATCGTCGCGCTCAACAAGGCCGACTGGTATCAAAAGGATTCGCTTGAGTCTCTCCGGAAGTCGCTGTCACAGAGACTGGAGGGCATTCCTGTCGTCACCGTGCAAAGTGGCGGTGAAGAGGTCGTGATCCGGCAGTTACCGGATGGCAGCGAGGAGCAGGGCGTGCGTCCTGTACCGCCACAGGTCGATGCCCTGCTCGATGCAATCCAGCATGTCATCGACAACCGCCGTGATGTCCTTGACAGCCTGCGCGATGCCTCTGTTTTCGTTCTCGCTCAGCGCAAGCTGGAGGATGCGATGGCGGAGGAGCGTGCCCGGCGTGCACAGGAGGTCGTTGCGGACTATTCAAGAAAAGCCGTTGTTGGCGGGCTGGCCGCGATCTCTCCGGGTTCCGATCTGCTCATACAGGGTTTCCTTGGAACACGCATGGTGCGCGAGCTGTCGGATCTCTACAATGTACCGGTGCGACAGGCCGACACGGAGTTGCTGCTCGAACTGGTACAGAAGCATGTGGGGACCACGAAGACGCTGATACTGGCCATCGCAGGCAACGGTCTCAAGGCATTTCCCGGCGTCGGGACAATCGCAGGTGGACTGCTGCATGCGATTGCCTACGGCATGATTTTCAATACGCTTGGCAAGGCGGTCGCCTTGTCATTGCAAACGCGTGGCGAGCTGCGACCGCTGGTCGCTTCCCGTTTATTCAAGGAGCAAATTGGTGTCAATCTGGAGTCGTCTGCGCGGCGCTATGCCAAGGTGGCGCTCGAGGAACTCGGAAAGCGCAACAGCGGCTGAAGACGGCGACCGTCATCTGCAGCTCGCCCGCGAGAGCTTGCGCGAACTCATCGATGATTCGCGCGTGCCTGAATCTGTGCGTGAGGAACTCGAGCAGGAATACCAGCAGGTCAGGCTGATGCTCGACAAGCTGGAAAATGACGAGATCCATATTGCTGTCTTCGGCCGCGTCAGTGTCGGCAAGTCGGCACTGCTCAATGCACTGCTCGGTGAGAGCCGCTTCTCCACCAGTCCGCTACACGGTGAAACACGCACTGTTGCCATGGGTAGCTGGCGCGAATATGTCGCCGGCAACATTCTCATGATTGATACGCCCGGTATCAACGAGGTGGATGGGGAGGCCCGTGAACAGCTGGCTGCAGAGGTGGCGCAACGTGCCGATATCGTCCTGTTCGTCGTCGATGGCGATATCACGGCCACCGAAGTCGATGCCTTGCGACACCTCAAGGCGCTGAGCATGCCCCTGGTTCTCGTGCTCAACAAGGCTGACCGTTACAGCCAGGAACAACTGGACCAGATCCGCCGGTCACTGGTCATGCATCTTGATGGCCTGGTGGCAGAGAAAGACATCGTCACCGCTTCGGCAGAGCCTGCGAGGCAAGTCCTGATCCGGATTGATGAAGCCGGCAGGGAGAGCGAGACGAGCAGGCAGCCGGCTGTGGATGTCGAAGCCGTGCGCGAACGTCTCTGGTCGATCCTGGAGCGTGAAGGGAAGAGTCTCGCGGCGGTCAATGCCTCGCTGTTTGCCGGACACCTGAGCGACCAGGTTGCCGCGCGTATCATGGAGGCAAAGCGCCACCTCGGTAACCGGTTGATTCGCACCTACTGTCTCGCCAAGGGAATCGCGGTTGCGATCAACCCGGTGCCGGTTGCAGACCTGGTTGCTGCAGCCGTCGTCGATGTATCCATGATCGTTCACTTGTCGAAAATTTACGGGTTACCGCTCAACAAGGGAGAAGCCAGCGGGTTGGTGAAAACCATCGGCGCCCAGATGATACTGCTCATGGGGACGGTCTGGGCAGTGCATTTTCTCTCTTCAGCCCTGAAGCTGGGTACGGCTGGTCTCTCCACTGTCGTGACCGGCAGTGCCCAGGGGGCGCTGGCTTACTACAGCACCTGGGTTGTCGGCCAGGCGGCCGAACGTTATCTGGCGCAAGGCAAGTCCTGGGGCGAGGGTGGGCCCAAGCTGGTTGTGCGCGAAATTCTCGAATCCATCGACCGCGATACGCTCATCGCAGATGCGCGCGTGGAAATCCGGAAACGCCTCGCATCCTGAGAATTGCAGTCGATGCGTCATGGAGGCCTTTGACGGGGATGTGCAACCACCAGAGTATGGGAGAAAGTTTCGGCCAAGCAGCCCGGATTGCCGACTGGCAGAGCTGCAAGTTGCAGGATATACTCCTTTGTAACTATAAAAATCCAGCAAATTCAATGCGCTTCGCAAGACTGGTTCTGTTATTTCTGATGCTACTTCCCTTCTCGGCAGCAAATGCCGGGATCGCCTATCAGTATCGCGCTCCGGACGGGTCAATGGTCTACACGGACAAGGAACTGGAATTACCCTTTGTCCTCGTCAAGAAAATGCACCTGACCTGGGGGGACGTCAAGGGACGTGAAATCGAAAAGCGGATTCCTGTCGAAAAGAAACCTGACGTGAAGGCGAAGGAGTACAACCTGCCAAAATACGCCGGCCTGGTGGAGAAGAAAGCCGAGAAGTACAACCTCATGCCGGAGCTGATTCATGCAGTCATCGAGGCAGAATCAGCCTATGACCCCAATGCCGTCTCGAGCGCCGGCGCCGTTGGCCTGATGCAGCTCATGCCGGCGACGGCCAGGCGTTTCGGCGTTTCCGACAGGACCGATCCCGAGCAGAATGTCGATGCTGGTGCAAACTACCTGCGCAAACTGCTGACGTTGTTTGACAATGACGTCAAGCTTGCCGTTGCCAGCTATAACGCGGGTGAAGGTGCCGTCATGAAATACGGAAGAACCATTCCGCCCTATCGCGAAACGCAGAACTATGTCGTCAGGGTGCTGAAATATCTGCGCCGGAATCTGCGGGAAAGCCGCCAGACATTCAAGACGGCCTCTTCTGTTCCCGGTTGAGCGGTTGTTGCTCACTGCCGTCTCCTTCCGGCTTCTCCTGCCTTTCCGCTTCTGTATCCACGGGCTGCTCCACTGCACCGGCCCTGCTCGCCAGAAACCTGTACCACATCAGCCCGGCGTACTCGTGTATGGCCTTGTCGCTACGCTGCAGCGCGATGGAGTAGGGATACCAGCTGCGGATCTTGTCGGGTTCGGAAATCGAGTGGGTCAGCCCCATGGGGGCCGGCAGTGCGTCGAGCCCCGCCTTGCGGAAACTCCAGATTGCGCGCGGCATATGCCAGCCGTGCGTGATGACCGCGACCTGGTCATAACCCAGCTGACTCGCAAGCTCCGCCGTGTTGGCGGCATTGTCGAGCGTATTCCAGCTCTTGTCGTCGACTGCCACTGACTCGACACCATACTGGCTCTCCAGGATGCGGGCCGCCGCCGGTGCATCCGACTTGCCGCTGCTGACGATGACAGGCAATCCCGTTTGGTTGGCCAGCCAGGCCGTGTAGCGCAGCCGCTCTGCGAAGTAGGGGCCGATGGCTGTATCCGCATACTCGACGGACTCCCCGAAGTATCCCCCGCCGAGAAGGACGAGAACATCCGCATTGCTCGTATCCAGAGCCCCGGGCGTGATTGCCGGGTACTGCTGTTCCAGGGGCGAGATCAACCGGCTCGCCAGCCAGGGTGTGCTTAGAAGGTAGAGGAAAATCACCGAGACAAAAAGCAGCAGGCGCCCGAAGCGCGTGAAAGCGAGCAGCAGGCCGATGAGCGCGAGGATGAAGAAAAGGCCGGGCGGAAGCAGCAGGGCATCGATGACCCTGATCGTTTCGAAGTTCACGGTGGACGTCAGCTATGGTCGAGCAAGGGATTGGCCTGCAGGTCGGCGTGATAGGAGGAACGGACCATGGGACCGCTCGCGACATTGGAAAACCCCATCGATGTGGCCTCGGAGGCCAGCAGGTCGAAGTCTGCCGGTGTCACGAAACGCTGGACGGGCAGATGATCGCGACTCGGCTGGAGATACTGGCCAATGGTGAGCATATCGCAGTGATGGTTGCGCAGATCCTGCATGACATCGCGCACCTCGTCGAGCTCCTCGCCGAGGCCAACCATGAGCCCCGACTTGGTCGGCACGTCGGGATTCCGCGCCTTGAAAGCCTTGATGAGATCGAGAGACCACTGGTAGTCAGCGCCCGGGCGTGCCTGGCGGTAAAGACGCGGAACTGTCTCGAGATTGTGGTTGAAGACATCCGGAGGGACCTGCGTCAGCAGCTCCAGGGCGATGTCCATACGACCACGAAAGTCGGGAACGAGGATCTCGATTTTCGTTCCGGGAGATTGCTTGCGGGTCTCGCTGATACAGGCGCCGAAATGCGCCGCACCACCATCGCGCAAGTCATCACGGTCCACCGACGTGATCACGACATACTGCAGCGCCATTTCGCGGATAGCCTCGGCAAGCTGGCGTGGCTCGTCCGGGTCGAGTGGCTGTGGCTTGCCATGTGCGACATCGCAAAAGGGACAGCGGCGCGTGCAGATGTCGCCCATGATCATGAAAGTCGCCGTACCATGGCTGAAACATTCGCCGAGATTCGGGCAGAGTGCTTCCTCACATACAGAGCTCAGCTTGCGTTGGCGAAGAATCTGCTTGATGCGCCTGACACCCTGACCTGAAGGCGCTTTCGCACGGATCCAGGAAGGCTTGCGGAGTACTTCGGTGGTCGGTTCCACCTTGACAGGAATGCGCGCAACCTTTTCTGCCCCGCGCTGGTGAGTCTCGGGCTTGTCTCTGGACGGTGCCTTGAGTTGATCAGTCATGGTGTTAACCGGGAAAGGTCAGAAAGAGTTGGTTGATAGTGTATCCCATCTCTTCGGCGAGAAAAGCACCGAGTCTTTCCCCGGCCTCGTCGATTTCCAGGGACGACCCCTCGCTGCGCATGTCGGTGACAGCGAGGCCTGCATAGCCGCAGGGGTTGATGCGGCCGAAAGGCTCGAGATCCATCCCGACATTGAGGCTGAGGCCATGGTAGGTGTTGTGCTTTTTCACGCGTAAGCCGATCTGGGCGATTTTTGCCCCTGCAGCGTAGACGCCGGGCGCCCCCTCCCGGCGCTCTGCCGTGATTCCTTCGCTGTCCAGCAGTCGAAGGATCGACTTCTCGCTACGGTGGACGAGCGAACGAATCCCGATGCCGATCTCGTCGAGATTGAGAAGCAGGTAGCAGACGAGCTGTCCGGGCCCGTGATAGGTGACCTGGCCACCCCGGTCGGTCTGCACGACCGGGATCTCGCCGGCGTCGAGCACATGCTCTCTCTTGCCTGCCTGTCCCTGCGTGAAGACCGGCGGATGTTCGACGAGCCAGAGTTCGGAAGTCTGTCCGGGGACGCGACAGGCAGTGAAGGTCTGCATCGCCTGCCAGGTTTCGCAATAATCACGCAGGCCGAGTTTGCGGATGTCGAGCAGGGGAGTTGTCACAGCGCCATAGTGACATGTTCGTGATCGCACAGCTCCTGGTAGATCCTGTCCATCTGCTCCCGGTTCTCTGCCATGACGCGCACTGTCACAGCGACATAGTTGCCGTTTCTGCTTTTTCGCGAAGTGACGGCGCCCTCGCCGAGATCGGGTGCATGACGGAGGACGATCTCGACGACGAGCGCCTCGAAATCGATGTCGAGATCCGTTCGGCCCATGGCCTTTACAGCAATCTCGCACGGGTAGCCCATGATTTCATCATGATCACTCATGGTCATCTCCATGTCTGAAGCGCTCCTTGCCGAGTTCAAACAGCTCGTGCATCTGCAGCCATCCGGTCCCGGGTTTGCCGCTGCCAACGGGTTTGCCGTTCAGCGAAACAATTGGCAGGATTTCCTTGATTGAACTGGTCACCCAGATTTCATCGGCTTTTTCCAGTTCCCCGACCGGGATCTCTGCCTCGGCGAATGGAATACCCTGATCTGCAGCAAGCTCCAGTACAAAGTCCCGCGTGATACCGGGCAGCAACTGTCTGCTCCTGGGCGGTGTTATCAGCAGCCTGTCGCTGACAATGAAGAGGTTGCTTGCAGCGCCCTCCACAGCTTTGCCATCGCGGATGAAGATTGCTTCCTGAGCGCCGGTATCGATGGCTTCCTGGCGTGCGAGCAGGTTTGCAAGCAGCGTAATGGCCTTGATATGGCAGTTATTCCAGCGCTCGTCGCTGACGGTGATCGCAGCATAGCCCTGCCGGTCACGATCCGGGTCCGGCTCCGGCAACGGGTTCGTCATGGCGAAAACTGTCGGTTTTACCCCTGCCGGAAAGGCGTGGTCACGTCTGGGCGCCACGCCGCGGGTAACCTGCAGATAGAGTGCCTGGTCGAGGGGACCCTGGTCCTCGATCAGGCGCTCGATGATCGTCTTCCACTCCTCTTGCGTGAGTGGCATGTCGATACGAATCGCCGCGAGGTTGCGGTCCAGGCGCTGCAGGTGCTCTTTCAGTCGAAACGGCTTGCCCGAATAGGCCGGGATGACCTCGTAGACCCCGTCGCCAAAAAGGAAGCCGCGATCAAGGACAGGTATGCTGGTCTCCTCGACCGGCTGCCATGCGCCATTGAGGTAGGCAATGCTCATTCGAACCAGAGCATGACAGCATCGGTCATGCGCGAGAAGAAACTGCCTTCATTCACTTCAGCCAGAGAGACCAGTGGCACGCTTTTCTGCTTCTCGCCCTTGAGGCTGATGACGACGGTGCCGAGCTGCTGGCCAGCGCGAACGGGCGCCTCGATCGGTGACGACAGCAACAACTGCGCCTGCAGGCTCTCTTTGTCTCCGCGCGGGTAGGTCATGTAGACATCACTCGCAACGCCAACAGCAACCTGCTCGGTATCACCCTTCCAGATTTTCACCTGCTGCAGCGCTGCGCCGGCGCTGAGGATTCTGCGCGTCTCGAAGAAGCGGAAGCCGTAATTGAGGAGCTCACTCGAGGCTTTCTCGCGCGCATCAATGCTGTCGGTGCCCATGACGACCGACATCAGCCGTGTGCCGTCCCGCGCGGCGGAAGCCACCAGGCAATAACCGGCCGCTTCCGTATGACCTGTCTTCACGCCATCGACCGTTGCGTCCTTCCAGAGCAAGCCGTTGCGGTTGTTCTGCTTGATACCGTTGTAGGTGTAATCCTTGATGGCATACCACGCATAAAAATCGGGGTGATCGAGTATGGTTGCCCGCGAGATCAGCGCGATGTCCCTGGGCGTGGTGTAGTGCCCGGGATCCGGCATGCCGGATGCATTGACGAACTGTGTTCCTGTAGATCCGAGTCGTGCGGCTTCCTTGTTCATGAGCTGGGCGAATGCCTCTTCCGAACCCGCAACATATTCCGCGAGAGCGACTGCAGAATCATTGCCCGACTGGATGATCAGACCCTTGAGGAGTTCTTTCACCGTGACCTGTTTGCCGACCTCGATGAACATGCGCGATCCGCCCATTTTCCAGGCTTTCTCGCTGATAGTGACGAGGTCATCGAGCTTGATCCGGCCTGCCTCGATTTCGAGGAAGACGAGATGCGCCGTCATGATCTTGGTCAGGCTGGCCGGTTCGAGCCGGGCATCCGCATTATTTTCCGAGAGGACGTGTCCGGTATGGACATCGATCAGGAGGTGACCACCGGCTTCGATAGCAGGCGGATCGACAGCGAGCACAGGGGATGTTCCTGCAATGAGCAGCAAGAGTCCGAAGAGATATCCGTTTATTGGCTTTGGGTAGATCATGATCACTTGTCAGTTAGTCGTTGTTTAATGGCTTGCGAGAGCTGGTAGACGGCCATGGCGTAAAGGTTACTGTGGTTGTAGCGGGTAATGACATAGAAATTGTGCATTCCAAGCCAGTAATCATTACCAGCTGGCTGTTCGAATTCAAGCAGCGCGACCCGTTCGTCGGTGTCCGGCAGCAGCAGGGTCGCCTTCAGCTTCTCGAGGTCGGCGATTGTCAGATTAGGTTTCTGACCGCGTCTTTCGCCTGGCTCGATCCCGTCGAGGCGAATACCCAGCCTGATGGCCACGGGTTCTCCCTGGCGCCAGTCATGATCGGCAAAATAGTTGGCGACACTGCCGATGACATCGGCCGGGTTGTCCCAGAGGTTGCGTTTGCCATCCCCGTCGAAGTCGACTGCGAATGCACGAAAGCTGGACGGGATGAACTGCGGCATGCCGATGGCGCCGGCATAGGAACCAAGCGGTTGCTGCGGGTCCATCTTCTCCTCGCGCATCATCAACAGGAATTCCTCGAGTTGCTTTCGAAAGAACTCGCCGCGCTTCGGGTAGCCGAAGCCGAGTGTTTTCAGGGCATCGATGACACGGTGGCTACCGGTCACCTCGCCATAGCGTGTTTCGACGCCGATGATGGCCGTTACGATTTCCGGGGCAACACCATATTTGGCCTCGGCTTGTTTCAACAGTTCCCGGTGCTTCTCGAGGAATTCAACGCCTCCAGCGATGCGTTGCTCCGTCATGAAGATTTTGCGGTACTTGTACCACGGCATGGCTTCGGCCGGCCGTGTGATGGCAGCGATGATCTGCTCCTTGTGCTCTGCAGATTCCAGTTGCTGTTCGACCCAGGCCTGCTCGAAACCGTGCTTGCTGGCCATCTGCGCGGCGAATGCGCGCTCCTCGCCTGAGAGCGCCATGGCTTTTATTGGCAACAACATAAGCAGGGCCGGCAGGGCGATGCGTGTGATGCAGTGCATGTCTCTAATTCCTCGCGGGTGTTCTGTGTGTGTGGATTGACATCAGGATGCCGAAACTGGCGAGAATCGTGATCAGCGACGTACCTCCATAGCTGATCAGTGGCAATGGTACTCCCACCACGGGCAGTATTCCTGTGACCATTCCGGTATTCACGAGCAGGTAGATAAAAAAGACCATGGTCAGGGAGCCGGCCAGTAACCTGCCGAAGCTGGTATCCGCCATGACAGAGATGTAGAGCCCGCGCATGATGATGAACAGATAGAGGAGCATCATTATGGTGATACCCGTCAGGCCGAGTTCTTCACCGATGACAGCAAAGATGAAGTCCGTGTGCTGTTCAGGCAGGAAATCCAGGTGCGACTGGGTGCCATTCAGCCAACCCTTTCCGTAGATACCACCTGAACCGATTGCGATGGTTGACTGGATAATATGATAGCCGGCACCCAGCGGGTCGTTCTGGGGGTTGAGCAAGGTCAGCACCCTGCGTTTCTGGTACTCATGCAGGAAGGAATCGAGGATGTCGGGGTAGGTGACGATGATCCCGATACCGACTACCCCGGCAATGCAGGTGAAAAGGATGAGGCGCCAGCTGAGGCCTGAGAAGAAGAGCACGAAGATCCCGGCTGCTGCGACCAGGATCGCGGTACCGAGATCGGGCTGCTTGATGATCAGCGCCGCAGGGATCAGGATCAGAACAAAGGCGGTCGCCTGGTGCCAGATACGCGCTGGCAGTTCGCGGTTGGCCATGTACCAGGCTGCCATCATAGGTACAGCGACCTTGACGATTTCCGAGGGCTGGAACCGGAATCCGCCGAATTGCAGCCAGCGCTGAGCGCCCTTGCCGATATCACCGATGAACAGTACAGCGACGAGCAGGGCGATACCGAGAAGATAGATCCATGGAGAGGCCTGTTTAAGTCGTCCGGGCGGTATCTGCGCAATACCGATCATGACCACAATCGCGAGTCCCAGGTGGAGAAGCTGGCGCTTGACGAGACCAAGATCGTTCCCGCCCGCGCTGTAAAGCACGGCCAGTCCAAAGCCACACAGGAGCAGGAGGCCCGTGAAGAGTGGCAGGTCGATATGCAGCTTTGGCAAGAGTGGCCTGGACTGTCTTTGCGGCATCGTCAGGATACGCTCATTCATCGCTCACCTCCTGTGCCAGTGTCTGGGCGGGTTGCCCGGGTTGTATATCGAACCAGGCATCCATGACCTTGCGCGCGATGGGTGCGGCAGTTGCTCCGCCATGGCCACCATTCTCGGCGATCACCGCCACGGCGATCCGGGGATCGTCCGCCGGTGCGAAGGCCATGAAGAGGGCATGGTCATGTTTTTCCTTCGACAGTTTTGTCTCGTCATATTCTTCGTTCTGCTTCATCGAGATGACCTGCGCGGTACCTGTCTTGCCAGCGATCCTGTAGTAGTCGTTGCGAATGCGCTTGGCAGTACCCCGTTTTCCTTCGGTCACGGCGAGCATGCCGTCAATGACCTGTTTCCAGTGAAGAGGATCTACCTTGTCAATGCTTTCGATAGCCGTCTCTTCGGGCAGTGTCGAGAGGTTTCCGATTCGTGCAGCCAGGCGCGGCTGGATCAGCTTGCCATCTGCGGCGAGCACGGCAGTTGAATAGGCGAGTTGCACGGGAGAGACGAGAAAGTAGCCCTGGCCGATGCCTGCGTTGACGGTGTCACCCGGTAACCACGATTGCTTGTAGCGTTTCTTCTTCCAGGCTTGCGACGGCAGTATGGCGCGTGTTTCGGCAGGCATGTCGATACCGGTGCGTTTGCCAAAATGGAATTTGGAGAGGTACTCCTGCAATTTTTCGATGCCCATGGAGTAGGCGAGATCGTAATAGTAGACATCACAGGACTGCTCGATGGATTTTTCGAGGTCTATGGTGCCATGACCGGTGCGCTTCCAGTCACGGAAGGTGCGACCGGCATTCTTGATCTTGTAGTGTCCGGGACAATAGATGGTCTGCCGGTGATTGACGGTGCCTGTTTCGAGGCCTGCCAGGCCGATAAATGGCTTGATGGTCGACCCGGGCGGATAGCTGCCGTTGATGGCGCGGTTGAAGAGTGGATTCCCGCCATCGTCGCGCAGGGCATTGTAGTCCTTGAAACTGATGCCGTTGACGAAAAGATTGGCGTCGAACGAGGGCTTGCTGGCCATGGCCAGAACCCCGCCGGTCTTGACGTCGATCGCGACAACGGAACCCGAGTGTTCACCGAGCGCCTCGAAAGCAACCTTCTGCAGTTCGATGTCGAAGTGGAGTTGAATGTCTTCGCCGGTGGACGGTGGCTGGGTCTCGAGGATCCGGATGATATGACCTGCGGCATCGATTTCGACACGTTGCACGCCAACATCGCCGTGCAGCTGCTCTTCGTAGAAACG
>JARFQQ010000206.1 GCA_029287695.1 Gammaproteobacteria bacterium
ATCCCGCAGGGTTGCCTGCATAATTAATTGTCACGGGACTGCCTGGCTTTTCTTTCCGGGAGATTCGCCAAACCTGACGAAAATCATCTCATCCACAGCATTGACATGATGTGACGAAAAAGTAACAAGTGTGACTAGCGCTTATTCTTTTCGATTTGATAGATGCGATAATTCTTCAGTATTTCAATTATATAAATATTATTATTAATTCATTTTCGATATATTGAAGCATGTTATTTAATTGCAAAACATCCATCTATATTAATTATGATTCAATGAGATAAGGGTCATATATCAATGGTCGTTGAGAGTACTTGTCACAAAGTGACCTGTAACCTCTTGTCTTGCAATCAATCATATTTTATTTATCTTCAATAACTATTAATTTCTATTTACTAATCCGCTCTGACTAATTGCGCAAAGGTCCATGAGCGCCAAGTATTTGTCTACCGTAATAACACACCAGAGGTAAGACAGGATGGAAATGCTCTACCCCGTGGTCATTATCGCGTTGCTCTTGGTAGCTGGACATTCGTTATTCAAATACACCATCAATAAGAAGCGCAAGCTCGCGATGGAGAGCAGAAGAGATTCTGAATACAGCCGGATCCTGAACCGCACTAACGGCGACTGGAAGATGGCTGAAAAACTGATCACCATCGAGATGAGGCATAACAAGGGCATCTCTCGGGAAGAGGCGATCGAACGGATCAGCAACAGGATCGAACGCAAGACACCGAGTAACCGCGACTTGCTTGTTATCTGACCCCCCCCCTGGAAGGCCTCGCTAACCGGGCCACAAGAGCGAGGGCATGGTGCCCTCGCCTCTTCATTTTGCTCTTTCTCTAACCCGCTTTCATTCACATATGGCAGCCTTTTGCAGCATCATCCTGAAGACAACCTGTGATGTCGATCGGGCTACTTTGACACGCCGGGACGCTGCAACCAGTCCTCATCCGGATTTCTGATCACAGGCTGTACACACCCGGGGAGATTATTGTTGATGATATTCCTGATCAATGAAACAGCATCCAGCCTCGGGAAACTCTTGCGCCATGCCAGGGCAATAGTTCGCGAAGGTCTCTGGCCAGCAAAGGGCATCACCCTGTAAAGGCGGTCAGAGTGGTTGTCGGCACCGCTCGCAGTGCATGGCAGTATCGTGATGCCGAGCCCGGATGCGACCATGTACCGGATGGTTTCCAGTGAACCACCCTCGATCGTACTCTGGATCGAATTAGTGTAGCTACCACCCTGCATGCGGCACTCGGGACAGAATTCGAGGACCTGGTCGCGGAAACAGTGGCCGTTTCCCAGCAGGAGTACGCTCTCCTGCTCAAGGTCAGTGGTAGAGAGAGTTTCCTGCCTGGTCAGAGGGTGCGCTGCAGGCAGCAAGACGACAAAGGGTTCGCTGTAGAGTGCCTCGGTTCGTATGCCGGATTCCTTGTAAGGTTCCGAGATGATAATGAGATCGAGCTCACCGTTCTTGAGTTTCTCCGTCAGGACGGCGGTGAAGTTTTCCTCGATTGCGAGCTGCATTTTTGGCGCCTTTTGCGCGAGCTCGGGAACGATATTGGGGAAAAGATAGGGGCCGACAGTATAAATTGCGCCGATACGCAGTGGCCCTTCGAGCTGGTCTCTGCCATGTTCGCTGAGCTGCTGTATTTTACTCGCTTCCTCCAGCACGCGCTGTGCCTGGGCAATGATGAGATCACCTGCGGGGGTAATGGTGACCTCGCCTTTGCCGCGCTCGAAAATGGCCAGTTCGAGCTCATCCTCGAGTTTGCGCACGGCAACACTCAGCGTCGGCTGACTGACGAAGCAGGCCTCTGCGGCCCTGCCGAAGTGCCTCTCCCTGGCAACCGCGACGATATAGCGCAACTCGGTGAGCGTCATAAACTGTAATCCAGCGTGCCACCAACGACGATGTCCTGCTGCCGATGAATAAGCCTGATTGGCAAGAGCTCTACGCCGTTTTTCACCGCGGCTTTCAATGCCCCCGCATAATCCGGATCAACCTGCCATGCAGGCCTGAAACAGCTTCCCTCCGGTCTGTTTATCGCGAAGAGGATCACTGAACGGTTTCCTTCCCCGACAAGTTTCCTCAGAACATTCAGATGTTTGGTTGCGCGAACGGAGACTGCATCCGGAAACTGGAGAAAACCACTTTCATAGAGAGTGACATTCTTTACTTCAATATAGACACTCTGGCCCGATTCGTCAGCGATGATGAAATCCAGCCGGGAGGCTTCAAGACCGGGGTGCGCCACTTTGACCTCACGCCGGATCGCTCCGCATTTTGAAAACTGCTCAATCTCCCCTCTCTCGAGTGCATCGGCGATCACGCTATTGACGATAACCGTATTGACGCCGACCCAGCCGCTTCCCATATCGATGCGTTCGAGAGTCCACTTGAGTTTCCTGCGGGGGTTGTCATGATAGCTGAGCTGAACCGCTGCTCCTGTGGCCAGGCAACTTCGCATGCTACCGGTATTCGGACAGTGCGCGGTGACGGTACGGCCATCGGGGAGTTCGACATCGGCGAAGAAGCGCTTGTAACGCCGCAAGAGGCGCCCGTCAGTCAGCGCCGGAAGACGCATCAACCGGTAGCGAAGGTTTCGGGAAAGGAGCCGTTCCAGGCTTCGCAGGTAACCGAGGTGACTGTTGCACCGGCCGGACCGGCCAGGATGAACTCCTTCAGTGCCTTGAGTGCTTCCGCTGGTCCGCAGGCGATCACCTCGACACGGCCATCAGGAAGATTCCGCGCATGACCGGTAAGACCGAGGCTGTCTGCGACCTGCCTGGTCGAGGCGCGGAAGAAGACACCCTGCACATGTCCACTGACGATACAGCGAATGGCATTCACAGGATTTTAACGGTGCAAAAGCGTCCGGGGCGCATGGTCTCACCGTTTTCGAGATCGAAAAGGACATCCACGGCATAGGCGACACCCTGCTCGAGCACACCCTCTGATACGGTCCCGATACGATAGACGAAACCATCACGCCACTTGTCACCGACAAGAACCTGTGCAGGCTTTTGCGTCTCGTATTTGCCGATATCACTTGCGGAGACGCGGGTCCTTGCAACCATGCGTTCTCCCTGGGCGATTTCAATGAGCGGATCCCTCTGCAGCGTCTTGAGAATCACCTGCCCTTGCCAGCTTCGCACAGCGATGATGACACCGTCGAAGGGCGCCTTGATGACAGAGCGCTCCATCGCCAGTTGCGCCTCCTCGAGTTGCGCCCTCGCCTCCTCGACCCGTGCCTGGGCATCGAGGTTCGCAATCCTGTGGTCCTGCAGTTCATTGGTGGAGATTAGCCCCTGGTCATAAAGCTCCGTCTCCCATTCGAGTTCTCTGGAAGTCTTGTCGAGCGTAGCCTCGGCCTGCTTCAACCTTGCGCTGGCCGACAGAATCATCAGCTCGAAATCCCGCGGATCGAGCTTGATCAGCACATCCCCTTTCTTGACGGCCTGCCCTTCGAGGACATTGACTTGTTCCACAACGCCACTCTCGAAAGCACGGAGGTCGACACTATGCGCCCATTCGAGGCGTGCCCTGAGCTCTTCGGCATGCGCGACGAGCGGGATCAGCAACAGAGGCAGGAGTAACAGGAGTAATCTAGTTTTCATTGAACAACTCACCTACCGGATTATCCTGCAGCATCTGCAGGATAACGATGGCAATAACGAGATTGATATCGGATTCCATTTGCTCGACGCGTGCGGCCGTCTGCATGGTCATGGCATCGCCAAGGTCCGCCTTGACTTCGAATTCGTAGAGGGTTCTGTTGCGGTCCAGGTTGAGATCCCTGTAGTGTCTCAGTACGTCCGCCTGCTGGCGCTTCGCCTGGTGCAGGTCGATTGACAGGAGCAGCTCGAGTGTTGCATGACGCAGGTAGCTGCTGGCCATCTGCCGGTACTCCTCGCCGAGTTCGGTACCAACCTTGCGCACCACCGCATTGTTGTTCTCGATTGTCTCGTAGAATTCCTGCTCGTTTTCCGGCTTTTCCCAGTTCATCAGGGCCGACATGTCAGGGAGGCGTACCTCCTCGATAAATGCGCGTGGCCTGTTCATCGCAATAGCCAGGAGAGATCGCGCGCTGCGCTGCATCGCCTGGCTGGCAAGAGTGGCTGTGCGGACCTTCTGATACTCTGTCTCGAGTTCCGCAACCTCGAGTTCAGAAGTTTGACCGAGCTCCATGCGCGTACTGGCACGATCGAAATCAATGAAGGCGATGGCCATATCCTCGTTGTCCCGCGCCGCAGCCTTGTCCGCGAGCGCCACGTCGAAAAAGCGGCGCAGCACGAGCAACTCGGCTTGCTGTCTTGCAGTGAGGAAATGCCAGTAACCACAACCGGAATCCGGCAAGGTTGTGTGGATCAGCGGACTCTCGGGTTCGAGACAGTTATGAAGCCGGCGTACAAGTTGAGCGGTTTCGCCAAGTTTCACAGCCGGATGCCCGCCATCGACCTGCGAGAGCACAAAGTCGATGGTCAGGTACTTTGGCAGTGCTTCTGCCTGCACCCTGGCCGCGAGAACCAGGCAAGCTGCGAATACCAGGTAACGTGCAGAAAACATCAGCTGTTGTCTGCTTCGCTCATCTTCTCGCGCTTGTATTTCGTAAACGACATCTTTTCATACTCCTTGTCGATGACGAATTGACCCAGCAGCATGAATTCATCGGGACTGCCCGTCGCTCCCGTGAACCGGGCGCGCCTGATCGGCTTGCCCTCGAGGTCGATGAACTGAAAGACCGGCGTTGCCCTTACCCGGAACTGTTTCAGGGCAAAGTCCTTCTGGACTGTTGTTTCGCCGGAGAAGTCGGTCATCTCGAGGTCTCCCTCGACATCCATCGTTAGAATCAGAAAGTGCTCCTTGAAGAAATCCTGAATATCGCTGCGGTTGAGGACCGTGGATTTCATCCTGTGACAGTAGGGACACTCGTCCATTTCGAACATGATCAGGATGGCCTTTTTGTCATCATCGCGGGCATTCTCGATTTCCTCGGTCATGTCGCCAAAGGTTTCATCGAAGAAATAGCTGCCCGGATCACGCAATTCGACAGCGTTTGCTGTTGATAAAAAACACAGCGCCAGCGACGCAACCAGTATCTTGCTGATCATCTCTCCTCCTCGGTGTGCTCATCATCGTTGCGGTTCTCGAACGCATCGATATAGCTCTCGATCATTTCACCGGTGACAGGTCCGTTCTGGTAGGCAACAACTGCGCCTTCAGGATTCACGATATAGGTCGTTGGCAACCCCTGTATGGTGCCCACGATGCCGGGCTTGACCGGTGTCGAGCGCAGCAGGGGATAACTGATGCTGTATTTTTTCTTGAAGTTTTTCAGCTCCTTGACCGTCGCAAATTCGTGGTTGATACCCAGCACGACAGCCTTGGTATCCTTGTACTTTTCGTGAAAACTGACGAGATCGGGTATCTCCTCCCTGCATGGAGGACACCAGGTCGCCCAGTAGTTGACGACAACCCACTTTCCCTTGTACTCACTTAATTTATGCAGTTTATTCTCTAAATCATTGAGTAATATGTCATTTTCAGGTTCTATATTTGCTGCCAAAGGCATGGCCAGCAGGAAGAGTAGCAGGGTCAGGTATCTTTTCATGAAGCCTCTCAGCGATGAGCATCGACAGTCAGAGATATTACAACGAAACTCCGAACGGTTGCAGGCTTCAGTTACAATATTCTGCCATGTGAATGAAGCCCGAATAAGAGCGATATGAGCATCACCATCTATCACAATCCGCGCTGCAGCAAGTCCCGCCAGACGCTTCAACTGCTGCGCGATAACGGTATCGAACCCGAAATCGTGGAGTATCTGAAAACCCCTTACACGGCAGCGCAGATTGAGGAGTTGCTCGACAAGCTCGGCATCCTGGATCCGCGTGAGCTGATGCGCACAAAGGAAGCGGTCTACAAGGAAGCCGGGCTCGATGACGACTACCTCAGCCGGAGCGATCTCGTCGATGCCATGGCGCAATGCCCGAGCATTGTCGAACGTCCGATTGTTGTACAGGGTGAAAAGGCCGTCATCGGGCGTCCTCCCGAGAGTGTGCTGGATCTGCTCACATGAGCTACGCCCTCGTTCTCTACTACAGCCGCCACGGCTCGACCCGCAATATGGCCAAACTCATCGCACGCGGCATCGAGTCAGCCGGGATGGAAGCCCGTCTGCGCACTGTGCCCGAGGTCTCGACGGTATGCGAGGAAACCGCGCCTGCCGTTCCGGAGAGTGGCGCGCCCTACGCCACCCTCGATGACTTGCAGAACTGTTCCGCCCTTGCGCTTGGCAGCCCCACACGTTTCGGAAACATGGCTTCGCCCTTGAAGTATTTCCTCGATGGCACCTCTTCCCTCTGGATGGATGGTTCCCTGCGCGGCAAACCGGCGACCTGTTTTACATCAACCTCTTCGCTGCATGGCGGGCAGGAGACAACGCTGCTCAGCATGATGCTGCCGCTGATTCACCACGGCATGTTGCTGATGGGACTGCCCTACACCAACACGGAACTACTGCATACAACCAGCGGTGGCACACCTTATGGCGCCAGCCACCACGCCGGCGTAGACAGCTCTCCCGATTTAACGGATGACGAAGCCTCTCTCTGCAACGCTCAGGGGCGCCTGCTTGCAGAAACGGCTCTCAAGCTGCAGTCATGAAAATCGCCGTTGCCCGCGGACTCACCCTGGTCCTGACAGCCATGCTTGCCGCGGTCGTTGTCATCTGGGTCTCGAAATCGGAGAGTGACTCGAAGTTAATGCTTTATCTTCTGGGCATTGTTCCACTGTTGCCGTGGATACGCGGTTTACTGCAAGGGAGCCCGAAGGCCTACCTTGGCCTTTCACTGGTCAGCCTCCTCTATCTGCTCCATGGCAGCGTCGAGGCTTTCACGACCGACTCGCTTCTTGGCTGGATCGAATCCATCATCTCTCTCTCACTGATGTTTTCTGCCGCCATGTATGCACGCTGGTCCAGCATGGAGAGCTGATGCTGCGCCAGTTTCCCCTCAGGCTATCGCGCGAACGAAGCCCGACCTTCGCGAACTTCATTGGAACTACCAATGCTGCCGCGCTGCAAGCCGTCGAGGCCCTCTGCACATCGGGCAAGGCCGATTCGCTGTATCTGTGGGGGAAGTCCTGCGGGAAGACGCACCTCCTGCTTGCCGCAGTCAATGCTGTCGGAAAAAATGGCGGAGAGGCCACCTACTTACCCTTACGCGAGATCGTCTCTCTCAATCCAGCCTGCCTTGACGGTTTCGATGCCAGCGACCTGCTGTGCATTGATGACATCGAGCAGGTTGCCGGCAAGCCCCCCTGGGAAGAAGCCCTTTTTCATCTCTACAATCGTATCAGGGACCACAATGGCCGCGTGTTGCTATCGGGGGATAACAGCCTCGCCAGCATGAACATCGGCATGCCCGATCTGCACTCGAGACTCTCGTGGGGCGCAAGCTACCGGCTTCATCCCCTCGACGACGAAGAGCGGCGCAAGTTGCTCCAGCAGCTTTCTCGCGAAAGGGGTATGGAGATGAACACTGATGTCGCGGACTATCTGCTCAGGCGCTATTCGCGAGATATCAAGGCGCTTGTCACGCTCATTGACGAGCTCGACAGGCGCTCGCTCTCTGCCAAGCAGAAGCTGACGATCCCTTTCCTGCGTCAGTCCTTGTCCGCCATGAACTCCGATATCGGCTGATTGCCGTGATAGAGACCACTCGCACGGTAGCGTAACAAGGCGTGCCTCACGAGCACCATCACCACAGAAGCAACAGGCAAAGCCAGTAAAATCCCGAAAAAGCCGTAGAGCTGTCCGCCAGCCATGATGGCGAAGATAACCGCCACGGGATGCATGCCAATCCTGTCACCAACGAGCTTGGGCGTGAGGAACATGCCTTCGATCAGCTGACCGACGATGAAGACGAGCACTACCCAGTGCAACATATCGATGCCCTTGAACTGCATGATGGATGCGATGCCAGCGAACAGGATGCCGATGATCAGCCCGAGATAGGGTACGAAGCTGACCAGGCCCGCGAAGAGGCCAATCAGTAGCGCGAAATCGAGGCCGACGAGCATGAGACCGCTTGTGTAGATGATGCTGAGTCCGGCCATGACCAGTATCTGGCCACGCAGAAAAGCACCCAGCATCTCGTCCGATTCTCTTGCAAGTCCGCTGACTGTCGGTTCGATCGAGCGGGGCAAGAGAGCATGGATACCGGCAATGAGGCCGTCCCAGTCCCTCAGCAGATAGAAGGTCAGCACGGGAATCAGCACCATGTTTGCCGCCCATCCGAGCAAGGTTATACCGGATTCGGAAACCGTTCCCAGCAGTCCGAGGATGGTTCCCCCGGCTTCCTTCCAGTTCTCGGACAGCAGATTCTGAATCTGTCCCACATCGGCGAAGTTGATGTAGTTTCCGAAGCGCTCGTTGAACCAGGGAATCAGCGTGGTTTTGGTCCACTCGATGTACTCCGGGATCTCTCTGAGCAGTTTGCTGATCTGGGTTTCGAGCTGGGGCAGTATGACGACTGCGAGAAGCAGCAGCAACGACAGTATGAGAAGGAAGACAAGGCTGACACCCACTCCGCGCTGGATCTTGCGCGCCTCGAGCCTGTCGACGAGGGGATCACCGAGGTAGGCCAGCATTGCGCTCACAACGAATGGCGTCAGTATCGGCGACAGCAGATAGAGAAGCCAGCCGAGAACAATGAAGATGACGAGGGTATACCAGCGTTGTGACTCACTTGCGAACAAGACGTGCTCTCCTGCTCCACTTGATCACGTAGTCGATGCCACTGCTGATCGTTGTTATGGCGACAAGGCCGATGAGTAGTGAGACCAGCAGGCCGGGGACAGCGAAGATCTGCGCAAATACCACCAGCAGTACCAGCAGAATCTGGACAAAGGTATTCACCTTGCTGATGAGTGTCGGCTCACCACCGACCTTGCCTACGTGGTAATGGTAATAGAAGGCACCAGCGACGATCACGAGGTCACGCAGGAACACCAGTGCGACGACCCACAGTGGCAGCAGGCCAAGCCACCCAAGCGCCACAAAGCTTGTGACCAGCAGAAGTTTGTCGGCAAGCGGATCGAGCAAGCCGCCAATCCAGGTCTGCCAGTTGAACCGCTTGGCGAGAAATCCGTCGACGCCATCCGAGATCCCGGCAACCGCGAACAGGATCAATGCTTTGCCATACTCCTCTCCGAGAAGGAACATCAGGACCGGAAACACCAGCAATATGCGAAATACGCTGATGATGTTTGGTATTTGACGCAACAGGTTCAACTGCGACCCGCCCCGGTTCACCGTGATTCAGGAAAGCCCGGTGGCCTGGTCAGGAGTATAGGCCTTGATCGAGAGCGCGTGCAGTTCATCGGACGCAATCTGTTGCTGGACGGTGTTCATGACCATTCGGTGTCTCTGGACCAGGGACTTGCCGTCGAACGCCGACGAGACAACAACTGCCTCGAAATGACGGCCGTCACCCGTGACCTCGACATCGGCATCCGGCATTCCTGCCTTGATGAGATCAACGATAGCTTGTGGTTCCACAATTCACTCCAGTGCTTTCGATAGTGGGCCTGATTATATCTGCAAGGTAAAGCCTTTTCCTCCCTGATCCATCCTCGAGCCTGAAAGACCAGCCTCCAATTTCTGCTATCTGCTGCCTCTCAATGGTGTCACAATATCGCCATCACCAGATCTGGATTGACGCAAGGACAGCCGGCGCCCCTGGCTGCGAGACACGACCGATGGCAAAAAAGAAAAAAAAATCTGCTTCCAGCGCGAGATCCCTTCATCGCCACAAACTCTACGAATATTCCGTACAGTGTCCCGAAGCAGAGGTCGATTTTCTGCAGAACACATTCAAGCAGTTCAGAAAACGCAACGCACGAATCCTGCGGGAAGATTTCTGCGGTACAGCTGCCGTCTGTGCCGAATGGGTCAAACGTCACAGTCGCAACCGGGCGATCGGTGTCGATCTTGACGAGGAAGTGCTCGACTGGGGTAAAAAAAATCACCTCGCTTCCCTGACCGATTCCCAGCACAAGCGCGTAAGCCTGCATAACAGGAATGTACTCACCGTATCCACAGGCAAGGTTGATGCGATCGCGGCAATGAATTTCAGCTACTGGCTCTTCAAGGAGCGGAAAAACCTCAAACGCTATTTCAAGCGCGCATACCGGGCGCTCGTCGATGACGGCATACTCTTTCTTGATGCCTATGGAGGCTACGAGGCGTTTCAGGAAGTCATCGAAGAGCGTGAAATCGACGATGATGGCTACAGATTCACCTACATCTGGGAGCAGGAGCGTTACAACCCCGTGGACAACGGACTCCTCTGCAGTATCCATTTTGAATTTCCGGACGGCACGCGCATGGAACGCGCTTTCCATTACGACTGGCGCCTCTGGACACTGCCGGAGATCCGCGACCTGTTAGAGGAATGCGGATTCAGGCGTATTACGACCTGGTGGCAGGGATACGATGAGGATGGAGAAAGTGATGGCGACTTCGAGATTGTCACCACCGCCGATGCCGATGCCGGCTGGATCTGCTACCTGGTGGCTGAAAAATAATTCCGGGAGCGAGGCGCCATTACCCGGAACCGGCGTGCATGAGATTAAACCCGGTTCATTCAGCAATCCGCCCTGCTGTCGCCTACTCCCTGTGAATGTCATGCATGCGCGAAAGGAAACGCCATGACGGAGGCGATATCCGGCTGACTGTTCCTGATCATGAGGATACGATCTATGCCGGCAGCCACTCCCGAGCAGGCCGGCATGCCATGCTCGAGCGCTGCGATGAGCTGTTCATCGATTGGCATTGCACGGACGCCACGTTCCCTGCGCCTCGCATTTTCGCTCTCGAAACGACGTCTCTGTTCGATCGGATCATCCAGTTCCTGGAAGCCATTGGCCAGTTCCACCCCGCCGGCATAGTATTCAAAACGCAACGCCACTGCGGGATCATCCGGTGAGAGTTTCGCCAGCGAAGCCTGGCTGGCCGGGAAATGATGGACCACAACCGCAGGCTGTTGTTCCATCCAGGGGAGTGTCGCGGTGTTGAAAATCATCTCGACCAGACCATCATCCGGATGCTGCGGCGATACGACAATACCGAGATCAGCAGCGAGTTTCCTGATATCTCCACGAGAGGCCGCCCTGAGGTCCAGACCGGTGGCCTGCTCGAATAATGTGTGATAGCTGATCCTGGTTGCCGGAGCCTCAATAGCTGGAATCAGCAGGCCCATGAGTGTCTCGACTTCCTCGATGAGCCCGAACATATCGAAGCCCGTACGATACCATTCCAGCATCGTGAACTCGGGGTTGTGATAGCGACCAAGTTCGTCGTCCCTGAAGACATGACACAGCTGGTAAATCGAGCCGGAGCCTGCACACAGCAGGCGTTTCATGAAAAACTCGGGTGAAGTCTGCAGGAAAAACGGCTCGTTATGAGGCGAGCCTTTCAAGTGTGATGCCAGGGATTCAATTGCCGCATCCGGGTTGGCAGCAGAAGCGAGTACCGGGGTATCAACCTCGAGAACCTGTCGCTCGGCAAAAAACTGCCTGATGGTGGCAAGTAGCTCTGCCCGATCCCTGAGAATTCCCGGGGACGCGCAAGGCTGCCAGTTGCTCATTCGTCCTTGGCGCGCGACACATATTCTCCGTTGCGTGTGTCAACCTTGATGACTTCCTCGACCTGGACGAACAGCGGAACCCGGACAACCGCACCCGTCTCGAGTGTCGCGGGCTTGCCACCGCCACCCGAGGTATCACCTTTCAGCCCCGGATCCGTTTCAACGATCTTCAGGGTGACGAAATTCGGCGCCTCGACACTCAATGGCTGCCCGTTCCAGAGGATCACGGAGCAGAGATCCTGTTCCTTGATCCAGTTGACGGCTTCACCGACAGCTGTTTTGCTGGCCTGGTATTGCTCAAAAGTATCCGGGTCCATGAAGTGCCAGTACTCACCGTCGTTATAGAGATACTGGAGAGTCAGGTCCAGAACGTCGGCAGCATCGACGCTCTCGCCGGATCTGAACGTCTTCTCAATGACACGACCGGTTTTCAGATTGCGCACCTTGACCCTGTTGAATGCCTGCCCCTTGCCGGGTTTGACGAATTCGTTTTCGATGATGGAATATGGATCGCCGTCCAGCATGATTTTGAGCCCACCACGAAATTCGTTGGTATTGTAGGTTGCCATTTTGACCTCGAAGAAACAGACAAACGACTATGATAACCCGAACCTCAGAGATGCCAAAGATCCCCGACTGGCAAAAGCAGATGGCGACGGGATTCTCGCGTGTTCACGAGCTGCTTGAATGGCTGGAAATCGACCCTGACCTGCTCGAGGGCCTGACTGACACCGAGCCGCATTTTCCCATGAAAGTGCCGCATGCCTATGCCGCGCGGATGCGCAAGGGTGACCCGCATGACCCTCTCTTGCGCCAGGTCCTCCCCCTGCAAGCCGAAAAGGAAAGTGTGCCGGGATTCGTCTGCGATCCTGTCGGCGATCTCGTAGCAACCGGCGATGAGGGAATGATCCAGAAGTACCATGGACGCGCCCTGCTCGTCACAACAGGCGCCTGTGCGATTCACTGCCGTTACTGCTTCAGACGACACTTTCCTTACCAGTCTCACCGTCCTGATCGTGTGCTTTCCGCGGACTGTCTCGAAGGACTTCGCCATGAAGACATCGAGGAAGTCATTCTCAGTGGCGGCGACCCTCTTACACTCGGCGACAGGCGGCTGAAGAGTCTGATCGACTCGATCGGCACACTCGGCAGCCTGAGACGGCTGCGAATCCATACACGCTTGCCCGTGGTCGTCCCGGACAGGGTGACGAATTCACTCATCGACATACTTCGGGAATTCCGTACGCCAGTGACAGTGGTCCTGCACATCAACCATCCGAATGAAATCGATCTGCAGACGCAGCTGGCATGCAGGAGACTTTTCGAGAACGGTATACACCTGCTCAATCAGGCCGTTCTTCTCAGGGGTGTCAATGACGACGCAGGAGTACTTGAGCGGCTTTGCGTGGAGGGATTCGAGGCAGGGGTCCTCCCCTACTATGTTCATCAACTCGACAGGGTTGCGGGAAGCGCGCACTTCCTTGTCGCTCCTGACGAAGCACTGAAAATCGAGCAGAGGTTGCGCGAACGGCTGCCAGGCTATCTGCTGCCACGGTTTGTTTCCGAACTCCAGGGAGAGCGATCGAAGGTACCGCTGTCAAAGGCAGTTTATTGACGACTTTGTCACAAAGTTGATACTTTTCATTTATATTTTTTTTATAGTATTATCTAGGTGTTACTAAAAAAAGCTACTAAAAAAGATGGAAATCGTACGTAACCAGTTACCACTGGAGGCCGAAACCACCGGTCTTGTCAAACTGCACATGATCAGCGCAGGTTTGCAATCCGGGAAATCCGAGCAGTATGCCAACCGTCTCAGGGAGAATGGCATCGCCATCGATAGCCTCCACGTCAACTCGGTGCAGGAATTCGAGTTGACCCTGCAATCCAGCCGGATTGACCTGGTCCTCTGCGACGGAGCAAGTGCCGATATCCCGCTCGAAACCATCATTTACGGCGTACAGCAATATTGTCCCGAAGCATCGGTCGTGGCGGCTGGTGACTCCTCTATTCTCGAGCAGCATGCTTTTGGTGTTGCTGACATCATCGACCCTGACAATGAAACAGAATCACTGCATCGTTTGAACCGTGTTATTCAGCTCTTGCTGGCCGGCCGGAAGATCCATGATCTGGAACAGCAGTGCCGCTCTTTCGAAACGCGCAGCCAGATGCTGCTGGACACGTCCAAGGAAGCGATCTGCTATACCCACGCAGGCATGCATGTGTTTGCCAACCCATCCTACCTCGAGCTTTTCGGCATCTCTCCGGACGATAACGAAATCGAATCCATTACCCTCATGGATCTCGTTGCGCGCGACTATCATCCCGATCTCAAACGCATGCTCAAGCTGAGCCAGCATGCAAACGAGAAAGAGTACTCTCTCGAGGTGGGTTGCAAGCGTCTTGACGGAGAGACTTTCACGGCAGACATGACATTCAGCCCGGTGATCGTCGATGAAGAGCGCAGCGTCCAGGTAATCGTGAGACACAAGGACGAAGAGTCCGCCACTGCGATGCCAAACATCGACCTGCTCAGCGGACTCTTCAGCAGTAACTACTTCCAGGGGACGGCTTCGGAAATCGTCGAGGCAACACAGCAATCCGGCAAGGTATTCGCGCTCTATTACATCGCGATCGACAGGTATATGCAGATCCGCGAGTCCGTAGGGCTGAGAGAGTCCAACACCATCATCAGGGAGATCGCAGAGATACTCGGTAATGCCCTCTCCTCGGAGATGCGCAAGACACTTGCACGTATCGGCGATCATGCCTTTGCCTTTATCGCCCCGGCGAATGGCGATCGCGGCCTTGCAGAGAAGGTTGCCGAGCGACTTGTGACTCTCATCAACAAGCATGCTTTCGAACAGATACCAGAGACCAGCCAGCCAAGAATCAGTATTGGCGTTGCCCTTTCCGACCACGAGAAAATCGAGGACGGGAGCGATTTCATCGACCAGGCGTATCATGCCTACTCCTCTGTCGCTGAAAGTGAAAAGCCCATAGCCATCTACGACGAAACTACGGCCCGGAGCGAGGAGCCGACTACTGTATCCCCTGCACAGGTAGTGAGCAGCGATGAAGCAGACACAGTCGATCTGGTGAAATATGCGCTGGAGAATGAGAGGATCGGTCACAAACTGACCGCAATGCTCAATCTCGATGGCGACGATCCGATGCAAAACTATCTCGTCGACATCGAATTCAGCGATGACAAGGGCATCCTGACGCCTTACAGCGAGATCAGCGAAGCTGTCTACGCCTCGGGGAAGGCCGCCCTCGTCGACAACCTGATGCTGAGTAAAATTGCCGGATTACACAGTGCCTGCAGCAACGAGAAGAATGTTTTCTATCTGCCGCTGAGCCCGGCATCGTTCAGCGATGAAAACTTTATCCAGCGTCTCGACAAGCTTCTGCGACAACACAACCTTGAACCACAGGCTCTCGCCTTTGTTCTCGACGGAAAAGACATCCGCCAACATCTCGGCGAGGCGAAAACCTTCTGCCAGGCCATTCAGGAAACGGGAAGCACCTGTTATGTCAGCGGATTCGGCGAACGTGATGACGATCTGGCGCTGATTCGTGAAATATCCGCTGCGGGTGTCTGGTTCGCCGGCAAGCTCTCCAAAGGGTTTTCAGGGAGTGACACCAAGCTGCAACGCATCAAGGACCTGACAATGGCGCTCAAGTCACTCAACAGGAAAACGATCCTCGGGAATATCAACTCGCCATCGGTTCTTGCGAACGCCTGGGGTATCGGGGTTAACTTCATCACCGGTCCCTTCCTGCACAAGGGTTCCGAGAAACCGGACTTCGATTTTTCCCGCTACAACTAGCAACCGGAAGACTGGCTACTAGCTGTTCGTCACGCCCTGGGGCACATGGCCCGTGGGCACATGCTTGCTGGCAGACTGGCAGTGCAGAGGCTGGTCATCAAAAAAGATGTCGGCGCCGAATGCTTTCAGGAAAGCACTCTTGTCCATGCCTCCCAGGAAGAGTGCCTCGTCGATGCGAATATCCCATGACCTCAGCGTTCTGATAACGCGCTCGTGCGCAGGTGCGCCACGTGCAGTGATCAGGACAGTGCGGATCGGAGAGGCATCCGCCGGAAAGATGGTCTGCATCTGGTGAAGCACCGAGAGGAATTGCTTGAACGGTCCACCTGGCAACGGTTTTTTTGCCGATGCGCGCTCGCTGGCCTCGAAAGCTTCAAGCCCCTGCTCCTGGTAAATCCTTTCCGCCTCGTCGGAGAAGATGACTGCATCACCATCGAATGCAATGCGCAGGAGCTCATCCTTCCCCCTGAAAGCCGAGGCATCGAGCCCGGGCATGATGGTGGCAGCAGCCATGCCGGAATCAAGCGCCTCCCTGACATCCCCGGCATTGGCTGACAGAAACAGGTGTGCCCCGAGGGCCCTTGCGTAATCGAAAGGACTCTCCCCGCCAGTGAAAGCTGCACGCGTGATATTGAGCTGGTGATGGTTGATGGAGTTGAAAACCCTGAGACCTGTATCGGCGCTGTTTCTCGACAGCAGGACGATCTCCACCTCGGCGCGGTTTTTCAGCAGGGAGTTCAGTCCGAGCAGCTTTCTGGCAACCGGGAAAGCGATCCCCGGAGCGAGGATTTCATCCTCATGATCGATCTGGTACTGGCAGTAGGCGTCGATGCCCTGCTCTTCAAAAATCTGGTGTGACTGGTCGAGATCG
>JARFQQ010000051.1 GCA_029287695.1 Gammaproteobacteria bacterium
AGATGTGTATAAGAGACAGTGACGCGGTCGCGTTCAGAGGCGATCTGCCCGCCGAGATCATCGATCTTCTCGTGCAGCAGCGAGGCCACGTTATCGAGCCATCCGCACTCCTGGTTGGCGATAACGTCCACCTGCTGCCGCGTCGCGTCCCGCTGCCTCAGGTGTGCAATGATCGAGGCTTCCTGCTGCTCATCGACGGCATTGTCGAGTTCGTCAGCAGAGACACCGGCGAGCTGGAGATCATCACCATCGGTACGACGCTGGATGACTTCCTCGATTTTTTCGACATAGCCGCGGCTCTGCTCCGCGAAGGCGGCGATCACATGGCCCGTGCCCATGGTGCCAAGCCAAAGGAGCAGGCTGAGCGCACCCAGTCCTGCAGCGATGTAGACCAGCCACGGAAGACTTCCGTCGTTCCAGACGGGAATGGACTGCAGCATGTTCTCAATCGGCTGACTGAGGGCATGTTGGGGGTAGTAGGTCAGCAGCACCCAGACAACCGCGGCAGTCGCACCGAAAAGCAGGAACAGCAACTCGAGGGCGCGGGAGCGGCTGCGCTTGCTGCAGGCCTTGCGGTAACCGTCGATGGAGGCGATAAATTCCTCTGTACCGCTACGCAGCGCGTCAGCCCCGTCACGTGCCGAGTCAGCTGCCTGCTGGACATGGGCAAGCTCCTCCTCCATCGACTCAAGCTTGCCGGCTTCGAGTCCGAGCTCCTCGATATCCTCCTGGATGCGGATGTGGCGTGCATCGGCATTGACCATGCTCGCCTTGAAATTCTCGATCTCGCGGTCGAAGGCCTCGTGCGTCTTTTCGAGCGTCAGGATACCGGCCATGCTCTTGATGGCGTCACTGTGGGGATGTGGAGCTGTCAGTTCACGCTGGGCGAGATAGAAGGATTCGATGAACTCGTCGTACTTGACGCCGAGGATCTGCTTGAGCTGAAGCTTGACGGCCTCGGCGCCGCGCGCGATCGCCTGCTCGTCGCCCTTGAAGGAGAGTCGCGCGCTGTGATTGCCGTCGGAATCGAGGTGCCTCGAGACCTGGTACTCCCTGCCATCGGATGCGATGAAGGAGACAGCCGCGAGACAGCGATCTTCACCCCAGCGGATGATCTTGCGGCGGTTGTTCTCGTCATGGGACCAGGTGCGGCCATAGAGGGCGAAACAGATGGTTTCGCCGATGGTGCTCTTGCCCGATTCGTTCGGGCCGCTGATACCGATAATCCCCTCTTTGGGAAGATCGTTGAGATCGAGTTCCCGGTACTTGAGAACATTCCTGGCATGCAGGCCTGTAAGGATCATGCCTCACCCCCGAGCTGATTCAGAATCTGGCGAATCGCAAGCTCCACGGCCTCGTCGAACAGCTCGACATCGAACTGGCCACCCGCATTCAGGCGGTGCTCGCGTTCCTCGGAGCAGTAGTTCTCGAATTCGGCAAGAATCTTCGGCATTTCCTGGGGCATTGGATGTCACTCCACAACAATTTCAAGGTGCACAGTATACCCAAATACGTTCTCCAGATAAGGCGCGCAATCGAGAAAGTTCGGGCGCGGCACAGGCTGGAACAATCAGGACTCGCGTACCCGCAAGCGTACCTCAGGTACCGTGAAATCGATCGACTGGACAGTGACGCCGAGTCGCTCGTCAAGGGCCATGTCCGGTGTTCTGCGGACACGCGATTCCAGCGCGAGATCGGGGACCATCAGCGTCGCCTTGCGCTCGTCGAGCTCGACGACCACGGCTTCGCCCCGCCAGTTCTGTTGACGTGAAAGCCACACCAGTTTCCAGTGCAGGTTGGAAAACCGTTCCGCTCGCCGGATCATCGATGAGGCAGCGCTCGCTTCCCCGATACGCTCAACAATACTCTCCTCGTCGAGTAACGGCTTCTGCTGCAGGAAAGCCCGGATCTGCTGGTGCGTGACAAGATCCGGGTAGCGGCGCAACGGGCTTGTCGCACGCGTGTAGTGATCGAGCCCGAGACCGGAGTGGCGTTCGGGCTGTGTGGCCATGCGCGAAGGCTTGAAGAGCCTGCGGTAGGCGTACATTTCCGACATGCTGTCGGGCGTCCGTAGCTCGTCCGGGGGCGGCTGATTGGCAAACGGGATGAGCAAGTCGTTGCGCAGGGCAAATTCGGCCACGGCCTCGCCGGCTGCCATCATCGCCTCGGCAACCAGCTGGCGGCTGCCACCGCGCTCGAGGGGCTTGATGGAGATCCCGTCGCTATCCATGCGCACGCTGACCTCGGGCAGGTCGATCACGGCGGCACCGGCCTGCATGCGCCGGTCACGAAAAAGCGCCAGTTTCGATGCGATCGCTTCCAGGCGGCTGTCATCCGACGCGGTCGCCTCTGCATAGGTCATGCGCGTCACCCTCACTGTTGTCAGGTGAATCCCGATTTCCTGCAGCCTCCCTTCCGAATCGATCCCGAAGCCAACCGAGAGTGCCGGTGAAGAGTCGTTGAGACCAAGGCCCAGCCGCTCTGTGACGCCATGCGGAAACATGGGAACCAGCGCCTCGGGCAGGTAGAGATTGGCGCCGCGCTCGCAAGCCGCCTTATCCAGTTCCGATCCCGGTGGCGCAAGCGCCGCGGCATCGGCGATGTGGACCCAGAGACGCTCACCGTCGATGCTGATCGCATCGTCCGGATCGTTGCTGCCGGCATCATCGATCGCCCAGGCGTCGAGATGCGTGAGGTCTAGGCGCTCCTCGGCGGGCAGTTCCGGAACAGGAATGGCCGGTTCCTGCAGGGCAAGGCCTGCGCGCAACGGGTGCAGATTGAAATCATCCGGCCAGTAGCCGACGCGCAGAAGCAGCTGATGGGCATGCTCCCGCGTCTGGCCGACATCGAGCGCATGCAGAATGCGGCTGGTCTCGGACCGGCCAAGCGCGAGACGTTCGACCTCGACCAGCTCTGCCCTGTCATCCGCCTCCATCTTGCCCGAGGCGAGACGCTCGATGAGCGCATCCCAGGCTGCCTTGCGCTGCTCCTTGAGGGTGCGCTCGGCGATTTCCGCCTTGACCTGGCCGGGATCGCGCGCATGCAACGCCTCCGGCGTGCCCTCGAAATAGAGGCCTTCAGCGAGAAGGCTCCAGGCAGACCATGCTGCCGCAGGTGTGAAATCCCCGTAGAGAAGCTCTGCGAGTTCAGGCAGGCTGGTGCTCTCTCCCTCGAGCAGTTCGATCGCTTCATCGAGTTCGCCCTCTCCGGCATCGAGCGCATCGAGGTTCGCCACCGGCCCGGGATGCAGAAAGAGCACATCCTTGCTCCTGACCCTTTTGCTCCCGCCGCTGAAGCTGATATCGATCTTGTCCGTCACGCCGGTCACACGTGCCGGGCGGCTCTTGTAGACCACCAGGCAACCGGTCTCGAATTTAGTCATGAAGCATCCCGCAGCCGTCTCAGAAAGGGCTCACGCAATGAGCCGCAAATCCCTTATGATACCTGCTGAGACAGATTCCAGTAACAGAGATGTCCCCGAAAACCCGACTGAGCGACAAGCTGCTCTACAGCATCACCGGCTGGCTGCGATGCCGGATCATTCGCGGCAACCGCGGCGAACCCTACCTCGAGCGATACCACCTCTTCCGCCTGCCGGGCGGAGGCGGCGCATATATCCACCGCTTCCTCTCCAGCGATCCGGACCGCGGGCTGCACGACCATCCCTGGAATCGCGCCCTCGGCATCGTGCTCTCCGGCGGCTACCTGGAACAGCGCAAGACCGGCGAGGGGGTCGTCGAACGCATTCTCGGCACCGGGAGTGTCAACCGGCTCACGGGCGAGGATTTCCATCGCATCGTACTGCCTCACAAGCACCAGGCATGGACCCTTTTCATGCACAGCGCCAAGGTGCGTGACTGGGGCTTCGTGACAACAGATAAGAACCAGCGCGAGACTTTCACACCGCACAACCAGGTCAACGACGAAGGCTCGCATGACAGCTGGTGGAAGACGGCGGACCGTGGCAGGCAGGCACCACGCGAACCACTCGATATCACGATCACCTGATCCCCGCCCGCGGCGTCGAATGCCCGGATTTTACGTGCTTGATTCCGTCCGGGAGTTGACGCATTCTCTTTGCATTCAGGACCAGAACGAATCTCCGAAATGAGCAATACCAGCTACTACGAACTGACCCACCTCGGCATCCTGCAGGCAACAGGAGCCGATCTCTCCGGATTTCTGCAGGGACAGTTGACGAATGATGTCCGCGATCTCGACGATGGCGGAAGCCAGCTCAGCGCCTATTGCAGCCACAAGGGCCGCATGATCGCCAGCATGCGCCTGCTCAGGCAGGATGAGAGCATCCTGATGCTGCTGCCCCCGGAACGTATCGAACCCGTGATGAGCCGGTTGCGCATGTTCGTGCTCATGTCGAAAGTCGAACTTGCAGATGTCAGTGACACGCACCGCGCCATCGGGCTGGCTGGCCAGGACGCCCCGGCGCTGCTCGGGAATGACGCGCCCGCGGAGATCGATGCCGTGATCACTGCAGACGACGGCGTCAGCATCATCCGGATCGCCAGCGAGAACGACTCATCCAGATTCATACTCGTCGGCAGCAACAGCGCGCTGGATGCCAGGATCAGCGGGTTTGGCGATGCTGCAGCATCAGCAGAACTCAACGACTGGCTGCTTGGGGATATCCGGGCAGGCCTGCCGATGGTCTTCGAACAGACTGTCGAGGCTTTCGTCCCCCAGATGGCCAACATGCACCTGGTCAATGGCGTGAGTTTTACCAAGGGCTGCTACACAGGACAGGAAGTCGTTGCGAGGATGCAGTACCTCGGGTCCCTGAAACGCCGGATGTACCATGTCGGGATCGAAGGTGACTGCCCCGCGCCCGGCACGAACCTCTTTGCGCCCGGAAGCAAATCGGCACAGGGAGCGGGCAAGGTGGTCCTCGCGGCCCGCAACCCGGAGGGAAATTGCGAGGCACTCATCATTACAGAGATCGCCAGCGCCGACGAGGGTAATGTCAGGCTCGTCGACGAGAATGGTCCCCTGCTGCGCTTCCTCGAACTTCCCTACGACTGGAACGAAGGGGAAAATAAGTAATATTTACAAGATATTACAGCTTATCGTTAAAGTAATTTTCAAGAAACTCGCCAAAGCTTCCCCGGTCGGCGGCTTCTCTCTGCCGCTGCTCCTCGATCGAGCGTGAGGCAAGGGCGCGAAATTCCTGCACACGCTCCTCTCCGAGCTCGCGACCTGAAAAGTAACGGTAATGCTCGGCTGACTTGCGACGTGCGAATTCGTAGAAACTCTCGCCATTTTCGCGCATCTCCTCAAGCATCCGCGCCGAGGGTGTCATGCCGGTATCCCGCACTTTCTGTTGTTGCCAGTGCAAGGCTGCGCGATAAGGCTGCCCCGCCTGCTGGCCGTCGAGCAAGGCTGCGAGAGGCTCCATCCCGGAGAGAAGCTCGCCCAGCCAGTCACGCAAACTGATCAGTTCGCCGTTCCGCCGCAGCCGGAGCTTCTCGTCGCGGCCATGCAGGGCCGTCAGCTGCAGATTGCTGTCGATCTCCGCGCGCTCCTCCATGCTGATCCGGGGACTCTCCTGCAGCAGACAGGCAAGCAGAAAGATCTCGAGAAAGTTCAGCTGGGTCTCGTTGATGCCGAGGGGTTCGAAAGCGTTGACGTCGAGCGAGCGCAGCTCGATATAGCGGATTCCGCGTTGCTGCAGGGCGTTGACGGGCTTCTCCATGCCCTGCAACACCTGCTTGGGCCTGACCGTCGAGTAATATTCGTTCTCGATCTGCAGGATGTTGGTGTTGAGCTGCTGCCAGGAACCGTCGGCATCCTTGAGACCGATCATCTCCCACAGCGGCGCCGGTGTCTCGATCGCACAGCGCAGGCTGTCGGTGTAGGTCTGCAGGGAATCGTAGTTGGCCTTGATCCCCACACTCTCCTCTTTCTGGTTCTGGTAGCCGATATCGCTCATGCGCAGCGAGGTCGCATAGGGCTCGTAAAAGGTCCCCTTGTCGAATTCCAGCATCGTCACGGCCTTGTCGCCGAAGAAGGATTTACAGACGGCCGGCGAGGCGCCGAAGAGGTAGGGAATAATCCATCCATAGCGTTGCAGGTTGCGAATCATGCCCATGGAAGCATTGTCGATGAAGGGCTGCAGCTCGCCCCTCCAGCCCTGCAGCTCGGCGTAGAACGGCCAGAAATTCTCGTCGACGGAGTAGTTGAAATGGACCCCGGAGATCACCTGCATCACCTTCCCGTAGCGGTGCCCGAGGCCAACACGGTAGGTATGCTTCATACGCCCGGCATGGGAAGTGCCATATGCAGCAACGGGGATCCTGGTCTCCCCGGCAAGCACGCACGGCATGGAAGTCGACCAGAGAATCTCGTCATCGATATTGTCGTAGACGAAATTGTGGATATCGCAGAGCATCGAAAGCGCATCGCCGGCTTTCGACATCGGTGGCGTGATGAGCTCAAGCATCGCCTCGGAATAATCGGTGGTGATCATCGGATGCGTAAGCGCGGAGCCGAGTGCCAGGGGATGTGGTCGTTGCGACAGCGTGCCGTCCATCGCGACGCGCAGGTTCTCCTTCTCGAGCCCGATCAGGTGATCCTTGAGAAAGGCGCCGCCGTCATTCGACGCGAGTCGTCTGACGATCTGTTCGAGATTGCTCACTCCGTAGCCTCGGAACGAAAGTGAAAAAGGGGCCTCTCAGGCCCCTTCGTGACAACTGAAGGAGGTCGCTTCAGCCTTCATCTTCCTCGACAGCCTTCATGCTCAGGCGAATACGCCCCTGCTTGTCGAGTTCAAGCACCTTGACCTTGACGACATCACCCTCCGAGAGCTTGTCAGTCACCTTCTCGACACGTTCGTTGCAGATCTGGGAGATGTGCACGAGCCCGTCCTTGCCAGGCAGGATGGTGACAAAAGCGCCGAAGTCCATGATACGGGCAACCTTGCCCTCGTAGACTGTACCAACCTCGACATCGGCGGTGAGCTGCTCGATGCGCTTGCGCGCGGCATCGGCGGCGGCCTTATCGACGGAGGCGATGCGCACGAGGCCATCGTCGGTCAGATCGACGGAAGTCCCGGTCTCCTCGGTAATGGCGCGGATGGTCGCACCACCCTTGCCGATGACATCGCGGATCTTTTCGGGATTGATGGTGAAGCTGGTGATGCGCGGCGCGTGTTCCGACATCTCCTGGCGCGGCTCGGAAATCACCTTGCCCATTTCGCCGAGGATATGCATCCGGCCCTCTTTGGCCTGATCCAGCGCGATCTCCATGATCTCTTTCGTGATGCCCTCGATCTTGATGACCATCTGCAGCGCATTTACTCCGTTGACAGTGCCGGCGACCTTGAAGTCCATGTCTCCCAGGTGATCCTCTTCGCCGAGAATATCGGTCAGCACTGAGAACTTGTCGCCCTCCTTGATGAGGCCCATGGCGACACCGGCAATCGGCGACTTGATGGGTACGCCGGCATCCATGAGCGCGAGGCTGGTACCGCAGACCGAAGCCATGGAAGAGGAGCCGTTGGATTCTGTGATTTCGGAGACGACACGAATCGAGTACGGAAAGTCATCGCTCGTCGGCATGCAGGCCAGTACGCCACGCTTGGCGAGTCGTCCGTGGCCGATTTCACGCCGCTTCGGGCTGCCTACGCGGCCCGTTTCACCCACGCAGAACGGCGGGAAGTTGTAGTGCAGCATGAAGTTCTCTTTGCGTTCACCCTCGAGCGCATCGATGATCTGCGCCTCGCGTTCGGTACCGAGCGTGGTGACGACCATCGCCTGGGTCTCGCCGCGGGTAAAGAGAGCCGAGCCGTGGGTCCGTGGCAGGATGCCGGTACGCACGGTAATCGGGCGCACGGTGCGTGTGTCGCGACCGTCGATACGCGGTTCGCCATCGAGGATGCGGCCACGCACAGTGGTCTTCTTGACCTTGCCGAGAGCAGTCTCGACTTCCTGCGCGTTCCACTTCGGCTCGTCGCCGCCGCAGAGTTTCTCGATCAGGCTTGCCTTGATCTCGTCGAGCTTGCCGTAACGCTGCATCTTGTCTGCGGTGCCGTAGGCCTCGACAACGGCCTGGCCAGCCTCGGCCGCTACAACGTCGATGAGTTCGTCATTGGATTCGGGCGGCGTCCATGACAGCTGCTCACTGCTCACTTCGCTGGCGAGTTCGCGAATCGCGTCGATGACAGCCTGAGACTGCTCATGGCCGAAGAGTACTGCACCCAGCATGACCTCTTCGGGGAGCTCGTTGGCTTCCGATTCGACCATCAGCACAGCATGCTCCGTGCCGGCGACGATCAGGTCGAGTTCCGAGCTTCCACCAATCCCGGTCTCCGAGTGGTTCAGCAGGTACTCGCCGTCCTTGTAGCCAACGCGGGCGGCGCCGACCGGACCGTTGAACGGCAGGCCGGAAATTGCCAGGGCTGCCGAGGTACCGATGAGCGAAGGGATCTCGGGATCCACTTCCGGGTTCAGGGATTTCACAGTGATAATCACCTGGACCTCGTTCACGAAACCCTTCGGGAAGAGCGGGCGAATCGGACGGTCGATGAGACGGGCCGTCAGGATCTCCTTCTCGCTCGGACGTCCCTCTCGGCGGAAAAAACCACCGGGGATTTTACCGGCGGCATAGGTTTTTTCCTGGTAGTCGACAGTCAGCGGGAAGAAATCGCGGCCGGTATCGGCCTCCTTGCGTGCGACCACTGTGACGAGCACGACGGTGTCATCCATATTGACCAGCACGGCACCATCGGCCTGGCGTGCGATTTCGCCCGTCTCGAGCGTGACTGAATGTTTTCCGTACTGAAAAGTTTTTCTGATCGGCGTTGGTATCACTGTTTTTCCTCGGCAGCCTGATGGGCAGATTAGCGACGCAGTCCGAGACGGCTGATCAGCTCGCGATAACGCTCGACATCCTTGTTCTTCAGGTAGTCGAGCAGCTTGCGGCGTGAGTTGACCAGTCGGACCAGTCCTCTGCGTGAGTGGTTGTCTTTCTTGTGGGTTTTGAAATGTTCGGTCAGTTCGTTGATGCGTGTCGTCAGCAGTGCAACCTGGACCTCGGGCGAGCCGGTGTCACCGTCGCCACGCTTGTACTCTTCGATGATGGCCTTCTTGGCCTCTGCGCTCATTGTCATGTCATGTCTCCGTAATGGATGGAAGAACGCGCTCCCCGGCAATGAGTCCAGATGAACGCACGAAATTGGTCGCGAATCATAACATGATCAGAATCTGAAAACAGGCTGTTTTGGGGGTGTTATCGCCGTTCACCGGGGATCTGGAGGAAATTTGCGGATTCCGA
>JARFQQ010000135.1 GCA_029287695.1 Gammaproteobacteria bacterium
TTGATCGTCAGGATGGGCCAGCTGCATTTCGGGCAGATCTCCTTCACGGGCTGGTTCCAGACGGCATAGTCGCACTTGGGATAGGTGGAGCAGGAGAAGAAAATCTTGCCGCGGCGCGACTTGCGTTTCATGAGCGTGCCCTTGGCGCATTGCGGGCAGCCGACACCGGTATCCACGGGTTTCTCGAGCGGTTCGATGTGCTTGCACTCGGGATAGGCCGAGCAGCCGATGAACTTGCCATAGCGGCCGTTGCGGATCAGCAGGTCCGAGTCGCACTTGGGACACTTGCGGTCCTGGACGATTTCGGGTTCCTGTTTTTCGCCGCCCTCGCCGAGGTCTCTCGTGTAGTTGCAGTCGGGATAACCCGTGCAGGCGATGAATCGTCCGTTGCGGCCGAGCTTGATGACGAGATCCTTGCCGCACTCCGGGCACTTCTCGTCGGTTGGCTCCTGTGTAACCTCGGAACGATCGACATTCTCGCCGGTATGTTCCACGCGGTCCCTGAAGGGTTGCCAGAACTTTTCGAGCAGCGGAACCCACTCTTCCTCGCCACGGGAAACGGCGTCGAGTTCGTCTTCGAGCTTTGCCGTGAAGTCATAGTCGACGTACTGGGTGAAGTAGTTTGTCAGGAACTTCTTGACGACACGGCCCACGTCGGTCGGGATGAACCGTTTCTTGTCCATCGTGACATATTCGCGGTCCTGAAGGGTCGAGATGATGGAGGCATAGGTCGAGGGCCTGCCGATGCCATGTTCCTCGAGCGCCTTGACGAGGCTCGCCTCGTTGTAGCGCGGCGGTGGTTCGGTGAAATGCTGCTCGGGCCGGATTGCAAGCAGATCGATCTGCTCACCTTCCTCGAGTGGCGGCAGCAGTTTTTCGTCCCCGCTGCCCCTGGGAGCGTCATCCCGGCCCTCGAGGTAAACACTCATGAAGCCCGGTTTGGCGATCGTCGAGCCGCTGGCCCGGAAGATCCCCTTGTCGCCTGCGCCAAGATCGGCCGAAACAGTGTTGATGGTGGCGTGGGTCATCTGGCTGGCGATGGTGCGCTTCCAGATGAGTTCGTAAAGCTTGCGCTGCTCATCGGTCAGGGCGTGCGCGATCTCTTTCGGAATGTTCCGGATTGATGTCGGGCGAATCGCCTCGTGTGCTTCCTGCGCGTTTTTCGACTTCGTCTTGAAGCTGCGCGGCTTGTCGGGATGCATCTCCTTGCCCCAGGTTTCGCGGATATGGTCACGGATCTCCTCGATAGCCTCGTTCGCAAGCGTTACGGAATCTGTCCGCATGTAGGTGATGAGGCCGACGGCGCCCTGGCCGATATCCACACCCTCGTAGAGTTGCTGGGCGATGCGCATGGTGCGCTTCGCGGTGAAACCGAGCTTGCGCGATGCTTCCTGCTGCAGGGTCGAGGTGATGAACGGCGGTGCCGGGTTGCGGCGGCGCTGTTTCTTCTCGATCTTCTTTACGACCAGCTTGCCGTCCGCTGCTTCGCTCAGCGTCTTCTCCGCAGCCGTCGCGTCCTTTTCTCCTGTTATCGAGAACTGGGAGATTTTTTCTCCCTCGAGTTGCGTCAGTTTGGCCGTGAAAGGCTGTTTTGCTTTTTCGATGTCGGCCTCGATCGTCCAGTATTCGCGCGGCTTGAAGGCCTCGATTTCCTCCTCGCGTTCGACGATCATTCGCAGCGCGGGGCTTTGCACGCGGCCGGCTGACAGGCCGCGGCGGATCTTTTTCCACAGCAGCGGGGAGAGGTTGAAACCCACAAGGTAATCGAGCGCCCGACGGGCCTGCTGGGCGTTGATGAGGTCCATGGAGAGGTCGCGGGGGTGTTCGACCGCCTCCTGGATTGCCTTTTTCGTGATTTCGTGGAAGACCACGCGATGTACCGGCTTGTCCTTGAGAACGCGGCGCTTCTTCAGGAGTTCATAGAGGTGCCAGGAGATTGCCTCTCCCTCGCGGTCGGGGTCAGTTGCCAGGAAGAGGGCATCGGCTTTCTTGAGCTTGTCGGTGATCGCCTTCACATGCTTGCTGTTGCGATCGATGATCTCGTAGTTCATCGCAAAGCCTTGCTCCGGGTCGACTGCGCCCTCCTTCGGGACGAGATCGCGCACGTGCCCGTAGGAAGCGAGTACTTCGAAATCCTTGCCGAGGTATTTCTTGATCGTTTTGGCTTTGGCGGGCGACTCTACAATGACCAGGTTCATTCTTCGCGTCTCGGTTACTTGACTGTTGACTGCCGCAGACAGTGAAAATCGCCTGGAGGTGCAGGCGATTTCGCGGCGCTTTTTTTAGCAATAGCGGGATTCTCGGGGTGCTGTCAAGTGAATTTCACGGGACAGGCCGAAACTGCTGGTCAGCAGCCGGGCAGCAGGACTTCGCTTTTCGGTTTAGTGGAGCAGGTCCGGAATGCCGTCGTAAACCATGTCCTGCATGACGGTGAAGGCCGCTTCCTGGCCAGGCTGGTTTGCCAGCACCAGCAGGACAATCCACTGGATGTCATCGATGTCGAGATCCTGGCTTCCGAGGGCCATGGCGCGCTCGATGACCAGTTCGCGGCTGATCGGATCCAGAATGCCGTTTTGTTCGAGAAACAGCAGCATGCCGCGTGCATCGCTGTCGAGGCGCTGCATCTCTTCTTCCGCGTAGATGCGAATGGCGGTGCACTCGGCCACGCCGTTGTCGCTGAGCATGCCCTGACGCCATGCGAGTTCGTCGAGCCAGTCGAATGCCTTGGTGATCTCTCCTTCCTGGAAGCCGACATTCAGGAGTTCCTCCTGCATGATGATCTGATCGGGCGGCACGGGCTGGTCGCCATCCATGTAGGTTTCGTAGATGTAGATCAGTACGTCAATGACATTTTCGTTCACGAGTGCGCTTTCCGGGAATTTTCTTGAGAGGGTAGAGGATTGAAACCCTCATGTGTCGGGGCTGGAGTTGATTCTGCAGAAGCGGTTGCCTGATAAGCTTTCAACATGGCCTTGCAATTCCAGTAGCAACAGCATGGAGGAAACTTCCTCTGCCGTCAATCCACTTTGCTGAATTATTTCATCGATGGAAACGGGGTCATATCCGACGACATCCAGCAGCCGTGCATACTCATCGTCGAGCTGCAATTCCTCTTCGACAATTGCGGAATCGGGAGCCCTGGCCCCGGCAGATGTGGCACTGAGGTATGGTGCCAGCTCCTCGAGGATGTCAGAAGCCTGCTCCACGAGCTTGGCCCCCTGTCGGATCAGGCGGTGACACCCGCGTGCCATGGGGTTGTGGATCGAACCGGGAATGGCGAAGACCTCGCGCCCCTGCTCGGTGGCGAGCCTTGCCGTGATGAGGGAGCCGCTCTTCTCGGCGGCCTCTGCTACCAG
>JARFQQ010000188.1 GCA_029287695.1 Gammaproteobacteria bacterium
GCGGCCGTTATCGGTATCCTTTCCGTCGGTCTTGGCATGGCGGCTTCCTGGTTCCGGGATACGCCTGCAGGCCCGTCGATCGTCGTCAGCGCGGCGCTGCTTTTCCTGCTTGCGCAACTGCTGCCTCCGCGGCGCTGAAATCCTGATTGCGGACTATTCCGGGTGGCTGTCGTTACGATGATGCAGTGGCTTGTAGACGCGGCCCTCGAAGCGCAGGAAACGTGTAAAGAACTCGAAGAGTATGAGTCGTGTGGTTTGCACCATGACCACCAGTCCCTCGAGCACGATGATCAACAGGTGGCCGCCGATGAATATCAGGACTTCAGCGAGAGGGGAGTCCACGAGGTCGAGCAGTTCGCCAATCACCACCGAGAAGGTCGCGTGGGCGAGCGCGAAAGCGCCGACACGGACGAAAGAGAGGGTTGCGACAGCGAGCTGGAAACTGCTTTCAACAAGATGCCCCAGCTGCCGGCCGATGCAACTCCCTTTTGCATTCCTGCATAGCAGGATGCAGCCCGCAAGATACCAGGCCAGCGCTACTGCAGAGAGATACCATGCCGGAGGAAAGACGATGCCAGTGAATACGGAGGCATAGAGCAGCAGGATCGGCGCCTCTTCGAGCAGCCATTGCCGGAACTCTGCACGCCACCAGGCCTCGATTCCGGAGAAGAGCTGGCCTGTCAGGATGATCCCGGCACCAAGCAGCAGGGTGATGACGAGAATCGTGACCGGGTTATCGAGCGGGCATCCGCAGGGGGAGGGGATGAGCCCGCGGATTCCGAATACTTCCCCGAAGAGGAACCCGAATCCTGTTGCAGCCAGTCCGCAGGCAATCAGGATCCTGGCCGGGGGGTAATGCTTGCCGAGAATCCAGCCGGCCAGCGCCAGTATCAATCCATGGCCGACATCAGGAAACATGAAGCCGAAAAGCAGAGGCACCAGCACGGCAACGAGTGGTGCCGGATCGATTTCGTTTCGTCCCGGTGAGCCCATGAGGTCGACAAAGAAACGGAATGGCTTGCTCCAGCCGCTGGTATGGAATTCGACCGGAGGTGTGAGGTCAGTGCGTGGTGGCGTGAAGACGAAGCGGGCATGGATGCCTTCCGACCTCAGCAGCTGTTCGAGGTCTGCTGGCGAAGCGGCAGTGGTCCACCCGGTCAGCTTGCAGGAAGAGTGATCCGCGCCCTCTTCAATAAAGACCTCGAGATACCATCGCAGGAGGCGGGCATAACCGAGTGCCGAGCGGACCTCCCCGGAATCACGCAGGTCCGCAAGCTGTCCCTCGAGCATCCTCTTCTCTTGATGCGCAGATTCTCTCCTGTTTTCGATCGTCTCCTGCTGGCCGGATCTGCCCGCAGGTATCCACCCGGGTATTTCCAGTCGTTTGCATTCGGCGAAACAGGCGCATGCATCCACGACTTCCTGCCTTTCGGGATCGCCGACAACAAGCCAGAATGCATGGCTCTTGCCATTATAGAGGCGGGTGAAGAGCCCCTCCTCACGACCGCTATCCGTGCCGAGCGCTCCATGGGGGCAGGCAAAGAGCTGCTTGTAGAGGAGACCGCTCGCATGACTGAAGTCTTCAAGTCCATCGGCGTCCCCGCCCATCGCCGCGAGGCACTCATCGAGTAATTCGAGATCATTGATCTCCAGCTCAATTTGCCGGATGCGGCGCCTCGTCCGGACAAGTGTGGTGGCCCATTTCCGCAACGTCTCGACAATGGTGCAGGCGAGTTCCTCCGGTTCCAGCAAGCGTTTTTCCGGTGAGGAGTCAGGTAGCGGCAGTTCGTCCGCGTGACTGGCACAGAAGTCGTCGCACTTGCGAAGCTGTTCGCGGATGATGCCTGTATCGATGCAGGGCAGGGTCTGGTATCCCTTCTCCTCGAGTTCCACGCTGCCACGGGCAGCCAGCAATTCGAGTGCGTAAACTGTCTGGTTGCGGGGAATTTCCGCCTCGAACCAGCTGACCTGATGTGGATGGAGTGTCATGGGTTAAGTGATCGCCTGCCTTGTACTCGTATTTCTCTTTCGGGGAAGTTCGCCTGACCCCGTGAGAGGTTTTCTCCGAAGCGCTGCGGGCTGACCCGCTTCCCATCCGTTCATGAAGTTGTCATCGAGAGTGATAATAATGCTTTACCTGTGGCGCTTGCGGCAATAAAATCCATATCAACGAATATCAATATAGAGATAGATCGATATGGATCCCCTGCTTCTCTTCAAGGCGCTCTCTGATGCCACCAGGCTGCGTTCGGTTGCATTGCTCGCAAGCAATGACGAGCTCTGCGTTTGTGAGCTGGCATACGCTCTGGAGCTGCAGCAACCCAAGATTTCCCACCACCTCGGGGCTTTGCGCAAGGCCGGGATTGTCTGCGATCGCAAGGCCGGCCTCTGGACCTTCTATCGCATCAACCCGGAGCTTCCCCGCTGGGCACAGGCCATTGTCGAGGCAGCTGTCGAGGGGGCAGGCACGCAGGAAACCTGTCTCAACGATCAGGCAGTACTGGAATCGATGCCGGATCGGCCCGGTGCCGCCTGCTGCGCCTGAGAGAAACCGTTCAACAGGCATTTCTTACTCATCGAGGAAAACCATCATGTCAGCAACGAGTGGGATCAACGGCTTTGGCCGCATGGGGCGGCTCGGGTTGCGCGCCGGCTGGGACAGGCCCGAGCTCGAATTTATCAGGGTCAACGAGATCGCCACCGATGCGGCCGGCTCGGCACATCTGCTGAAATTCGATTCGGTCCATGGCACCTGGTTGCAGGAGACCGGCACCGCGGATGACTGCATGCGCATCGATGGCAAGTCCGTCGACCATACGTCGAACGCGCGCATCGAGGCGACGGACTGGTCCGGCTGCGACATCGTCATCGAGGCAACCGGCAAGCATCATAAAAAGCCTGAATCGCTCGAGGCCTATTTCGATCAGGGGGTCAGGAAAGTTATCGTGGCCGCACCAACCGAAGGGGCCCTGAACATCGTCTACGGCATCAACGACGACTGCTACGATCCGGCTGTGAACCACCTGGTCACGGCGGCTTCCTGCACGACCAACTGCCTTGCGCCGGTAGTGAAGGTGATGCACGAGAAGGTTGGCATCGAGCATGGCTGCATGACCACGATCCACGACATCACCAACACGCAGACGATCGTCGACAGGGGGCACAAGGACCTGCGCCGCGCGCGTGCCTGTGGCAGCTCCCTGATCCCGACAACGACGGGCTCGGCAAAGGCCATCACGAAAATCTTTCCAGAACTGGAGGGCAAGCTCAACGGTCACGCCGTGCGTGTGCCGCTGCTGAATGCTTCGCTGACAGATTTCGTTTTCGAGGCATCCAGAGCTGTCACCGTCGATGAGCTCAACGGCTATTTCAGGGAGGCCAGCGAGGGAGCCCTGAAAGGGATTCTCGGTTACGAAGAGCGGCCGCTGGTTTCTGTCGACTATGTCAACGATCCGCGCTCGTCGATTATCGATGCGCAGTCGACCATGGTCATCGATGGCACACAGGTCAAGATCTATGCCTGGTATGACAACGAGTGGGGATACGTGAACCGCATGATGGACCTCGCCTGCAAGATCGCGCGGGAATTCCAGTCATGACATTGAATCTCCGGCTTTACGTTACAGGCACCCGGACTGTCG
>JARFQQ010000205.1 GCA_029287695.1 Gammaproteobacteria bacterium
GTCGTGAAAGAAGATCCAGCCTGTGACGAGCAGCGTGATCACGAAAATGAAAAAGAAGACAGAGGTAATCAGGTCCATGATGGCCTTGCTGCGTTCGCTGAGCTGGGTGTAGATCACGTCGACGCGCACGTGTGACCCCTCGCGTAGCGTGTAACCGCCGGCCAGGAGGTACTGCATGCCGAACATCAGGAACATCGACTCATGTGCCCAGTTGGTTGGCGAATTGAACACATAGCGCGCGATGACCTCGTAGTAGTAGACGAAGACAGCGATCATCGACCAGTAAGCGACAAACTCGCCGGCAAAGCCGTTGATCCTTCCGATGAGCCGGTTATAGGCAAAAGGTTCTCTCGACGGATCATGCTCCGGTTCGTGTGCCGGGCAGACGAAAGGTTCTGCTGTGTCCAGTGATTCGATACTGTTGCGCTTGCGTATGAGACGGGGCAGCAGGAGCGCATCGGCAAGCAGCAACAGCAGCATGGTGACGGCGAGGGCGCGCGAATAGAATTCCCACTGGCCCGAGAAGGCCTTTGCAACATCCTGCTCGGCTTTTGCTTCTTCCAGCGAGACAAGCGCCTTGTCGAGTTTCTCCTGTGCATTTTTCCTGCCGCGCTCGATATTCTTTTCGGCACGCCTGATTTTCGACTCGGCAATTGAGACCGCGTTATTGGCTGACGAGAGACCGTCGCGCGCCTCCCGCACCTCGATGTTTGCAAAAAGAATGGTAATGAAAACAAGGGTAAAGGCGATCGCCCACTTGCTTTTGACATACAGCCGGTGACAGCCGACGAAGCCTCCCGCGACGAGCAGGAAATAGCCGACTGTCAATGAGAGCGGTTGTGTTGATCCCGATCGCGCGCGTGTGCGCCTTACGATGAACCAGGCGGCGAGTGGAAAGAACACCAGCCCGGACCAGTAGAGCCAGTGAGGCATAACAAAGGAGAGTTCAGGCATGGCGTTTCACTCTTTCCAGGTGATTCGGTACGCCACGCAGCTGCTTCCGTGCTGCTGCGCGCGCTGTTCTGTGAGACATGCCTGTGATCAGACTTTGAGTGTCTCTCCCTCGATCATGTCAGGAGTCACGTAGCCGAGCGAACCGGACATCATGTATTCAAGCTGGATCTTGAAGACACGCGCTGCATCCGGGTCCTTGTTGGCCCACTTGAACCAGAGCGGGACGGCCAGTTCTGTGAAGGCCTCGACATCGTCCTGCGAGAGGCGCGTGATCTCGGTGCCCGCCTCGGTGAACTTGGCCCAGGCATCCTGGTCTGCCTTCTGGATTTTTGCATGGTGGATGTCGGAGTAGACATGCACTTCCATCTCCACGAAGGCTTTCATCTCGTCCGAGAGCTTGTTCCAGGAGTCCATGCCAACCGTGAGGTCCATGAGGTCAACCGGCTGGTAAATGGACATGAAGCCGGGTGGTCCCATGGAAATGTAGTCGGTGACCTGGTGGAAACCGAGTGCATGGTTGATGGCAGGGCCGACGTAGTCTGCGACATCGATGGTGCCTTTCTCGAGCGCCGGGAAGATCTCCGAACCGGGCAGGAGTGTCGTCTTTGCGCCGGCAGCCTGGAAGAGTTCGGCAACCATGCCTCCCGGAAGGCGCATCTTGCGTCCACGGAAGTCGTCAATCGAGCGGATCGGGACCTTGGAGTGGATGATATTCGGACCATGATGGATCGGGCCGACAAAGTGCATGCCCTGCTTGGCGAAGATCTCTCTTGCCAGTTCGAGGCCGCCGAGGCCGTAGTAGAAAACGTCCCACTCGCCCGGTTGCCGCATGCTCATCGGGTATGAGCTCAGGAAGACCGCGGCCGGCATGCGTCCCGCCCAGTAGAGTGTGAAAGGATTCATGGCATCGAGCACGCCATTCTTGACGGCATCGAATAGCTGGAACTCGCCGACGACATCCTTGGCGCCGAAGGGCTTGAAAGCCAGCTCGCCGCCTGTCTTCTCAATGATGCTGTCGCACCACTCCTTGAAGATCTCGAGGCCGATGCCGCCCGGCCAGGATGTCTGGACCTTCCAGGTCGTTGTCTTCGCTGCCTCTGCGTTCGCAATATAGGGTGCGCCGAGGATTGCAGCCCCGCCGGCGGTGGCAGCTGCAGTTTTCAGAAACTGACGGCGTCCTTTCTGCACGCCGTCATCATTACGTGTCTCTTCACGCTTTTTTGTCATGGTGGTCTCCTTCGGGTTGGTGGTCAGGCCTCTTTCTATTTCATAGTTATATGCATTGGGCCATCACTAATTAATAACCTATTTTGATGAATAGTCAAAACTATACGGCCCGGTGAGCAGTCGTTTCCTCTGAACAGGCAGAAACTGTCCGGCATTTGAAGCCGTTTTCGCGCGGCGCGATTCTTTCCCCGGGATGCACCATTGCGCAGCCTGGATGTCACCCCGGTGACACGGGGATGTGCAACGATGGCACGGAGTTTGCATTCTTCTTTGATAATGCTGGAGTAAACGAGGAGATAAAAATGACAGAGCAGGCTCGGAATGCACTGCAATGGTGCGGCATCAGGCCCGGGGCCGAAGAGGTGCGCGATGAGAGGGCGGAAACTGCCGAAAGCAGGGTGGCCATGAGGGATGCCATGACTGCGCTCATGCAGCACTACCGCGACATCGAACCGCTGCAGATGCGTGATCTGTTCGCCCGTGATCCGCAGAGGTTCGACCGTTTTTCTGTCGAGGCGGGTGACTTGCTGCTGGACTTCTCGAAAAACAGGATTACCGATGAGACCGTCAGCCTGCTCGTGCAGCTTGCGGAAGCTGCAGGGGTGCCCGAGATGCGCCTGGCAATGTTTCGCGGCGACAAGATCAATAACACCGAGCAGCGCGCGGTGCTTCACACGGCGCTGCGTAACCGCAGCGGCAGCCCTGTACTGGTGGATGGCCAGGATGTGATGTCCGGCGTGAATCGTGAAATCGCCAGGATGGGCGCATTCGCAGAGCGTGTCCGTTCCGGCGAATGGCGTGGTTTCAGCGGCAAGCGCATCACCGACGTGGTCAATATCGGTATCGGCGGATCGGATCTCGGGCCGAAGATGGTCTGCGAAGCCCTCGAGCCCTTCATCCAGCCGGGCCTCGCTTTGCACTTTATCTCCAATGTCGACGGCATCGCTACCGAGGAGGTGCTGAGCGCGCTCGATCCCGAGACGACACTCTTCATTGTCGCCTCGAAAACCTTTACTACCCAGGAGACCATGACGAATGCCGCGACCGCACGAGAGTGGTTTCTCTCCCGCTGCGGGGATGAATCCCGGATCGCGAAACATTTTGTCGCGGTTTCCACTAACAGCGAGGCCGTCGCCGACTTCGGCATCGATGTCGACAACATGTTCGTTTTCTGGGACTGGGTTGGTGGACGTTTTTCGCTCTGGTCGGCGATCGGTCTGCCGATCATGATCGCCATCGGCGAGCAGCATTTTTCGGAACTGCTCGATGGCGCCCACGCCATGGACTGCCATTTCATGGCAGCCCCGCTCGAAGAGAATATGCCCGTTCTCCTCGCTCTGCTCGGTGTCTGGTATCAGAACTATTTCGGGGCCGAGAGCCACGCCGTGCTGCCATATGATCACCATTTGCGGTCCCTTCCCGCCTATCTGCAACAGCTCGACATGGAATCCAACGGCAAATCGGTCGACCGCGACGGGCAGCCGGTGCTGACAACGACTTCCCCGGTTCTCTGGGGCGCGACCGGCATCAACGGCCAGCATGCTTTTTACCAGTTGCTGCACCAGGGCAGCCGGCTGGTGCCTGCCGATTTCATCGCGACGGCCGAGACCCATTCAGGTCTCAGGCATCACCACGACATCATGATGTCGAATTTTTTCTCCCAGACCGAGGCGCTGATGCGAGGCCGGACGCTGGCGGAGACAGAGGGAGCCATCGCGGAAACAGGGCAGGATCCCGCGGATGCAGGGCATCGCGTCAATCACATGATCTTCGAGGGAAACCGGCCGACGAATACGCTCCTGTTACGAAAAATGACCCCCCGCAACCTCGGTATGCTGATAGCATTATATGAACACAAGATTTTCGTGCAGGGTGTCATCTGGAACCTCAATTCATTCGATCAGTGGGGCGTCGAGCTGGGCAAGCAGCTGGCTCGAACCATTCTGGACGAATTCGATGCTCAGGCGTCTCCGGCAACGCATGACGCCTCCACGAATAACCTCATCAGCCGCTACAGGCGCATGACAGGACGCGAAGACCTGGCGCCCGGAGAGAGGCACTGACCAGGGACGCAAGCGGGAGCCTATGAACAACGCTGTTCTCGTCGCCGATATCGGCGGGACCAAGAGCTGGGTATCACTCTTCGTTCCTGCCGATGATGGAAGCTGGCGGCAGGAGACGACAAGGAAGTACCTCAATGAAGAGTATGGTGATCCGTTCCCGCTGCTGCAGGATTTTCTCTCCCGGCTCGAACCGGGAGATTACCGCGTCGCAGCCGCGGGTCTTGCTGTTGCAGGACCGGTACATGGCGAGATTGCGGAGTTGACAAACCTGCCATGGACCGTCGATGCCCCGCGGCTCAGACGCCAACTTGATCTTGATCAGGTCCTGCTCATAAACGACTTTCAGGCTGCCGCTCACGGGATTAGCCTTCTCGGAGAAGCGGATCTTTTCTGCCTGAATGATGCCCCCGTTGATGAGGACGGGCTTGCACTGATCACCGGCGCGGGAACAGGACTTGGTCTGGCGCTGATAGGGAAATGCCAGCATCTCCCCGTACGTGCCGTACATCCGACCGAGGCAGGCCACGCGGATTATGCGCCGGCGACTGAACAGCAATTGCGCCTGAGCAATTACCTGCATGAAACCATTCGGATGGAACGTGTCAGCTGGGAAAACCTGCTGTCCGGGCAAGGGCTGGTTCTGCTCGATGCCTTTCTGCGCGGGCAGGATCACCCGGTATTGAAAACACCGGAGATAATTACAGCGGGGGCGGAACGCAAGGAGATTACCTCGCGTCATGCGATCCGCCTGTTCTGGGATCTCTATGCGGCCTGGGCCGGGAATGTTGCCCTGATGTACCGTCCCCTTGGCGGGCTCTTTCTCTTCGGCGGCATGGCAATGCGTCTGCGGCCCTGGCTTGAGCCCGAGCGTTTCATGCAGGAGGCCGTCAGCAGGCCAGCGATGCAGGACCTCGTCCGGGAGACGCCGATTTTCCTTGTGACAGATGAACAGCTGGCGCTCAAGGGCGCGGCCGTTGCCGTCAAAGAGATGTTTTATTGAGGGATTTAAGGATGGTTATCGATAACAAAGAACAGCTGAAGATGCACAAGTACTACGTCGAGCCGAAGATCGTCACTGAACTGACGCGCAAGACACTCGTACTGGTCCTCGCAGGCGGGGAGGGGTCGCGTCTCAAGGGATTGACCCGCTGGCGCGCCAAGCCTGCAGTCCCCTTCGGCGGAAAGTACCGCATTATCGATTTTGCCCTGTCGAACTGCGTCAATTCCGGGTTGCGGCGCATCGGTGTCCTGACACAGTACAAGGCGCATTCGCTGATTCGTCACCTGCAGCGTGCCTGGTCTTTCATGCGTCCGGAGATCGGGGAGTTTGTCGAGATCCTGCCCGCCCAGCAGCGGACGGCCAAGAAGCAGTGGTACCAGGGCACTGCTGATGCGTTGTACCAGAACCTCGACATCGTCAAGATCCACAGTCCGGACTACGTGATTGTGCTTGGCGGTGACCATATCTACACCATGGATTATTCCGAGATGCTCGTGAACCACGTGCAGTCCGGTGCTGATTTCACTGTTGGCTGCATCGAGGTTCCGCG
>JARFQQ010000002.1 GCA_029287695.1 Gammaproteobacteria bacterium
GACCGGAAAGCACGGCATGTGAACAGTAGGCAACCACCTTGGCAGCGCCATGATCTTTCAATGCGCCGGCAGCATGGCAAAGGGTACCGGCAGTGTCGACAAGGTCGTCGATGAGGATACAGGTCCTGCCCTCGACCTCGCCGATGATATTCATGACCTCGGACACGTTGGCGCGCGGCCGCCGCTTGTCGATGATCGCCAGGTCCGCCTCGTCAAGGCGTTTTGCGAGCGCCCGGGCGCGAACCACGCCCCCGACATCCGGCGAGACAACGATCATGTCCGGATACTGCTGCATCCAGATATCCTGCAGCAGGACCGGTGACGCATAGACATTATCGACCGGTATGTCGAAAAAGCCCTGGATCTGGTCCGCGTGCAGGTCCATGGTCAGCACCCTGTCCGCACCGGCCGTGCCGATCATCTTGGCCACCAGTCTGGCCGTAATCGGCACGCGGTTGGAACGGGACCTGCGGTCCTGGCGCGCATAGCCGAAATAGGGAATCACGGCAGTGACCCGTCCAGCCGATGCCATACGCATCGCGTCGACCATGACCAGCAGTTCCATGAGGTTGTCATTGGTCGGCGCAGCGGTGGACTGGACCACGAAGACGTCGCGTCCGCGCACGTTCTCCTGGATCTCCACCATCACCTCGCCGTCACTGAACTGGCCGACGATTGCCTTGCCCAGCGGCAGACTCAGATGTTCAACGATTTTTTCTGAAAGCTCCGGATTGGAATTTCCGGTGAACACCATCATACCGCTAGCTGACACGCCGGTACCCTCGTGAATACGCCTGGAATATGGCTGGGGCGGTAGGATTCGAACCTACGCATGCCAGAGTCAAAGTCTGGTGGCTTAACCGCTTGCCGACGCCCCAATAAGTTTTTCAGCTCGCCGGATCCTTATCCGGCATCGGAAACAGCCTCTGCCAGGCGTTTCCGTAGAGGGGACTCGTTGATCCCCTGTGCCGCAAAGCTATGCCAGCCTTCCGGCAATTGCTTCTGCACGGCAAGCGCCTGATGGCAATCATCAAACGCAAGGAACAGGCATGCGCCTGTCCCTGTCAATTTCACGTCCCCGAAGGCTGACAGAAAATCCATCATCTCCACCACCCGCGGGTAGCGCTTCCTGACCACGGGCACAAAGACGTTTTCACCGCCCCCTGCGACAAAGGCGGCTATTTTGATGGGTGGGCAATCTCTTGTCAAATCATCGTCGCTGAATAATTCAGGCGTCGAGATGTGGACAGGCGGCGCCACCACGAGATAACAGGGTTCAGGTAGCGCGACCGGAGTGATGACCTCTCCGACGCCCTCCGCAAAACAGGCCCTGCCACGGACGAACAGCGGAACGTCAGCGCCGAGCTCCAGCCCCATGGCGGCAAGCTGCTCCTCGTCCACTCCCGTCCGCCAGAGATGGTTGAGTGCAACGAGCACGGTTGCGGCATCCGAGCTTCCACCGCCGAGTCCGCCGCCCATGGGCAACCGCTTGTCGATGGTGATCCGTGCACCGAGTGGCGTGCCTGTCCGCTCCCGGAGCAGGACCGCTGCGCGGTACAGGAGGTTTTGCGGGTTCGGGACGCCCTCGATCGGGTTTTGCAGCACGATGCTGCCATCACCGGTCGTCTCAAAAGTCAGCCTGTCTCCGAAATCGAGGAACTGGAAGACCGTCTGCAGGAGGTGATAGCCATCTGCACGGCGACCCGTGATGTGGAGCATCAGGTTGAGCTTGGCCGGTGCAGGCCATGGCGCCGGCTTCATTTCGCCTGCAGGCGCTCCATGGTTGAGATAACGAAAGGGTTCTCCGGGTCGCTTTGCAGTGCGTCCATCCAGACTTTCATGGCCTTGTCACGCCACCCCTTGGCCCAGTAAACCTCGCCCAGGTGCGCGGCGATTTCACCGTCACTATCGGCCGCGGCGGCCTTTTCGAGGAATTTGATCGCCTCGTCGAGGTTGCCGCGACGATAATGCACCCACCCCATGCTGTCGAGGATGGCGGCGCTGTCCGGCATGAGCGCATATGCCTTGCTGATGAGTTCGAACGCCTCTTCGTAACGCGTGGTCTCGTCGGCGAGGGTGTAACCGAGCGCATTCAGGGCCTGGGCGTGATCCGGCTCCTGTTCGAGGACCTTGCGCAAATCGCGCTCCAGAATGCCGATATCGCCCATTTTTTCACCCTGCAGTGCGCGAGCGTAGAGCAGGTCGCTATGCAGCGGATACTGTTCGAGCGCTTTGTCGAGCAGCTGCATCACCTCGATGTCGCGGCCCGCCTCCGAGAGCACAGCGGATTCCTCGAGGTAGAGCCGGATCGCATCCTCCGGGGAGACAAGGCGCTGCACGGTCAGAAGTTTGAGCGCTTCACCGGTTTTTTCCTGCTCGACGAGCAGCCGTGACATCTGGATGCGCGCATCCGTCATGAGCAGGCCTTCGACCTTCTCGTAGAGCTTGTAGGCCCCTTCCGGATCGCCGGTGTTCTGAGCCACCTGGGCGAGAAAATAGTGGGCACGGTCGCGCCGTCCGGGCTTGTCGAGCAGGGAACTCCAGATTTCGCGCGCCTCCTCCCACTTTTCCAGCTCGATCGTCAGGCCGCCAAGCGCCTGGCTGATTTCGTCATTGGCGGGCAGTGCATCGTGCAGGATTCTGAACTGCTCGTAGGCGCCTTCATAATTTTCGTGCGAGACAAGCCTCTCAGCGAGCGCAAGGCGCAGCAGCTGGTTGTCCGGAAGCTGTTCAAGCCCCTGCCTGAGCGTCTCTTCGCCGAGCCCCTCCCTCTCCTGCGTTTCGTAGACACGGCTCAGCAGCAGCCAGATACGCGGGTCGTCCATCTTGAGCTCGAGCGCCTTTTTGAGGGCATCCTCTGCAGCTGTGTCATCCTTCATGCCGAAAAGCGCCACGCCGAGCGCGTACTGCGCGCCTGCCTCTTCTGCGTGGCGTGCGGCCAGCGACTCGATGATTTCACGCGCAGCAGGCAGTTCTTTCTGATCGGAGACAACAATGGCGACCTGCATGAAGCCGTCCTTGCCCAGCTTTTCAGCGGCCCGCATGAGAGATTCGACCGCGTCATCCGCTCCCTCGACATCACCGGACTTGATACGCAGGATGAGTAGCGCCTGCCAGGCCTCGAGCTCTTCGGGAGCCAGCTCGGTCCAGATTTCAGCCGCCTCGAGGGTGCGCGGCGACTTGATATGCAGACCGATTCGCGTGGCGCGGCTGGCGACATCGGTATCGGGCACATGGGGCGCGATTTCCATGTAGTGCTCAAAGGCCGATTCCAGGTCACCCTGTCCGACCGCGACTTCGGCGGCAAGGAAATGAAACATCATGTCCGGGCTGTCGAAAACATCGCCCTGGTCTGCGGGCAGATCGACAGGCAACAGGAGAGCAACCGCGACGGAGAGGGCCGCGGCCTGCTTGAGAAGTGAAAATTTCATGCTATCCAGTATATCGGTATGCCCGTCGTTTTTTCCAATAGTATTAGAGTGTTGTTACAATAAGGCGATTATCTGCAAACCTGACTGAGTATGCTGCTTTCCGTCGGCCTCAACCACAAGACCGCCCCTGTGCATATCCGTGAACGCCTTGCGTTCGGGCCGGATATTGTCGTGGCCGCGCTGCGTGGTCTCAGGGAGCAGGCAGGCGTCGATGAAACCGTGATTCTGTCAACCTGCAACCGTACAGAGATCTACTGCGCCGGCGACGAGGAGAGCTGCAACCGTGTCAGTGAATGGATGTGCAGCTTCCACGGCCTCGAGCACGACGAGGTTTCTCCCTATCTCTATGCCCACTGCGCTGACGATGCCATCGAGCACCTGATGAAAGTCGCCTGCGGCATTGACTCGCTCGTCCTTGGTGAGCCCCAGATACTGGGCCAGGTGAAGGATGCCTGGCAGACTTCCCGCTCGGCCAGGGCCTGCGGAAAGCTGCTCGACCGCCTTTTCCAGCACACCTTCAGTGTGGCCAAGCAGGTGCGCACTGACACCGCCATCGGCAACAGTCCGGTCTCGGTCGCATTTGCTGCCGTGAGCCTCGCGAAACAGATTTTCGCCGACCTCGAGCGGCAGACGGCCCTCCTGATCGGTGCCGGCGAAACTGTCGAGCTCGCTGCGCGTCACCTGCACCAGCAGGGGGTCGGCCGCATCATCATCGCCAATCGCACCATCGAGAAGGCGCGCAAGGTCGCAGAGCAGTTCGACGGTTTCGCCATCGGCCTGCCCGAGATCGCGACACACCTCGCAGAGGCCGACGTGGTCATCTCCTCGACAGCCAGCCCGCTACCGATTCTCGGCAAGGGCATGGTCGAAAGCGCGCTCAAGGTGCGGCGCCACAAGCCGGTATTCATGGTCGATATCGCCGTGCCGCGAGATATCGAGACCGAAGTCGGCAACCTCGACGATATCTACCTCTACACCGTGGATGACCTGCAGGAGGTTATCCAGGAAAACATGCAGTCGCGCCAGCAGGCCGCCGAGCAGGCACTCGAGATCATCGAACAGCAGGTTGTCGAATACAACAACTGGCTGCGGTCGCTCGATGCCGTGTCTCTGATCCAGTCCTTTCGCAACCAGGCCGAGCAGGAACG
>JARFQQ010000023.1 GCA_029287695.1 Gammaproteobacteria bacterium
GGCTGTTCAACTGCAGGAGGCTCTTGCACTGTTGAAGGTTGCTCCTGGTGTGAAGAGTCCATCGCCATGTAATACGCGATGACTGCCCAGACCAGCACGACAAGAAGAATCAGCATCAGCATCGAGGCAGCGCCTTGTTGCTTGCCAGCAGTATTCATATTGGTTGTTTCTGTTGCTTCTGACATGGTCATTACTCCCGCGGGAATCCTCTTGGGTGCATATTATCACAGCAATGATGATTATTCGGCTGACTTTTTCTTGCTGAACCAGGGTTCCCCGGCAATATCCGGATAGAGTTTCAGGACAGTGCCTTTTCTGGTCCTGTAGAGCTGGCGCATCATTTCCCGGCCTTCATCGTAGCCATTCCTTGCCGATCGCATGTGCCAGTGAATCGCTTCAGGTACGTTCTTCTTGATACTCTTGCCATCACCTGTCAGGTAGATCATTCCCAGGGAGAACTGCGAAGGAGCATGGTTACTGGCCGCCGCCTTTTCCCACCAGTAAATGGCTGTCGGAACATCAACCTTGCCACCGATCCCGTTTGCATAGAGCCAGCCGATATTGTACCGGGCCTCCGGATTGCCATCCTTTGCAAGGGGGATCAGTTGGTTGAATGCTTCGTCGTAATTGCCCGACTTGATGGCTTCGATGCCGGCCTCGATTGACAACTGATCCCTTGTCTCACTCGTCATGATCCATGCCGGGACGGACAACGGCAGGATGCAGAACAGCAGAACGAGGAGCGTACGCCGCTTCATCCTTCGAGCTTGAATATGAGTTGCCTGACCGACTCCATTCCCTGCTCGATATACTGATTGATGAGTTGCTGGCTGATTGGCCCCTCGTCACCGATTCCGGCAGCCCAGTTAACGACGAGTGCGCAAGTCGCATAGCAGAGGCCAGCCTCGCGTGCGAGCGACGCCTCCGGCATGGCCGTCATACCAACCAGGTCACAGCCGTCCTGGCGCATACGACGAATCTCCGCGGCTGTCTCGAGACGCGGCCCCTGGGTCGCACCATAGACACCTTCTGTAATCACATTGCTGCCAGAAGAGGTTGCCGCTGTGATGAGTTTCAGGCGCAGGGATTCACAGTAAGGCTCGGTAAAGTCGATATGGGAGACATGACCATCGACGCCATCGAAAAAGGTCTGCTCCCGGCCCCAGGTGTAGTCGATGATCTGGTCGGGAATCACCAGCGCATTTGGTGGACTGCTGATGCCGCCAACCGTTGCGATGCCAATGACCTCCCTGATGCCAAGCTCTTTCATGGCCCAGATATTGGCGCGGTAGTTGATACTGTGGGGCGGCAGGCGGTGGCCACTGCCATGACGCGGCAGGAATACCAGCTCGACATCGCCGAACCTGCCGTGGATCAGGGGCGCCGAGGCCTCCCCGTAAGGTGTCTTGACGATTTCACGATGTTCGATCTTGAGGTCTCTGAACTTCGTGAGTCCCGAACCACCAATGATGCCGTATTTCATTCTCTTTTCTCTGTCGTTGCCACGCGATCAGTCGCCGCTGCAGGTCAGTCAGCTCTCACGCACAGCATAGATGCCGGGCGCATTTCGCAGGAACCCCTTGTAGTCCATGCCGTAGCCGAACACATAGCGGTCGGGCACCTCGAGTCCGACATAGTCCGCCTCGATGCCCTGTGGCTGATCATGGATTTTTCTGACGAGCACTGCAGCGCGAAAACTGCCCGCTCCCTCCCTGAGGCAGGCATCCCTGATCGCCCTGAGGGTTTCGCCGTAGTCGAGGATATCGTCGAGGACCAGCACATCCCGGCCGTTGAGCGCGATTTCGTGATGATGCTTCCAGACAAGCTCGCCACCCGAAGTCTCGCCGCGATAACGGGTTGCATGCAGATAGTCGCATTCGAGCACGGCGGAAAGCCTTGTCAGCAGGTGACCTGCCAAAACGACACCGCCGTTCATGACGCAGAGAACCACGGGGCTCAAGCCGTCATAATCGGCATTGATCAGAGATGCAATCCTGTCGATGGCTGCGTCGACCTGCTGCCTCGAATAGAGACACTCTGCTTCCTGCATCACCCTCTCGGCTTCACGGGCCGTGGTCATGCGGTCTCTCCGGACTCTCCCGGGCAGGCTGCAGCAGCAACTTGCCTTGCATGCGCCATGATTTCATCGGAGTTACTGCCAGCGGTCTCTGAACCGGCCATGGATGCCAGGCGAAGCAGACTCTCGTTGCTGACAACATCCCGCATCGCTTCGAGCACTTCGTCAGCCGCAACCGGATTGTTGCAGACAAGCACCATATCGCAGCCTGCCTCGATCGCGGCAGTTGCCCTGTTGCTGTAGCTGCCGGCTGATTCCGCAGCAACCATCGTCAGGTCGTCACTGAAGATCATCCCCTCGAAGCCGAGTCTGTCGCGCAAGATCTCTCGCAGCCAGAAAGCGGAAAAACCGGCCGCATTCTGATCGGCTGCCGGATAGATGACGTGGGCCGGCATGATTCCATCCAGTCCGTATGCAATGAGCTGTCTGAAGGGACTGACATCCTGGTCGAGAATCACTTCGAGTTCGCGCTGGTCGATCGGCAACGCCAGGTGGGAATCCTCAACGACAGCGCCGTGACCCGGAAAGTGCTTGCCGACAGCTGACATACCGGCATCGTGCATCCCCCGCATGAATCGCCTGGCAAGCCGGGCAATCACATCGGGATCGCGGTGAAAGGCACGGTCACCAATGACGTCACAGACACCTAGACCAAGGTCGAGCACGGGCGCATAGCTGAAATCAATATCCACCTCCCGCAGTTCCGTCGCCATCAGCCAGCCGAGCAGTTCGCTCTCATCGAGGGCCTCTTCAGGTGATTCGTCGTAACGCTTGCCGAGCCATGCCATGGGCGGTAGCTGCGTAAAACCCTCACCGCGGAATCGCTGAACCCTGCCCCCCTCGTGATCGACGCTGATAAGCAGTGGGTCCGGGGAAGCCTCGCGGATAGCGGCCACAAGTTCAGCAACCTGTTCGCGAGAGTTGTAATTGCGGCTGAAGAGAATCACGCCGCCTGTCGCGGGATGCGCAAGGCGCGCACGATCCTCGTCGGTCAATTCGGTACCCAGTACATCGAGCATGACCTGACCGCGTATCGCGAGTGGGGTGTTGTCGTGACTCATGGATAGTGGCCTTTATTATAAGGCTTGCCATTCAATCGGCCTTTCCACAGATAGTCAAGCTGATTGATGTATTGTAATCCCATATCTTCCCGGGTAGACGAGCCCGGGGCGCGTTGATAGCATGACCGCAAATCTGCTGTTCTGCGGCTCGCAAGGGACGCAACCAGCATCACACGAATCAGATTGCCGGGTGATTACATGCCTAGAGTGGTTGTTTACAGCACTGCCTTTTGCCCCTACTGCGTGCGAGCCAAGATGCTCCTCGAGCACAAGGGCGTTTCGTATGAGGAGATTCGCGTCGA
>JARFQQ010000081.1 GCA_029287695.1 Gammaproteobacteria bacterium
CGCCCCATCAACATGCACAAGGGGATGTACTCCCAGCGGTTGCGCATCGTTGGTCATTCGGGCCATTCCAGCAATCCGTCACTCGGCAACAATGCAATGGAAGGGATGCACAAGGCGATGACGGAACTGCTGGCATGGCGCACGGAGTTGCAACAGCGCTACCGCAACCCGCTGTTCGAGGTCGCGGTGCCGACGATCAACCTCGGACATATCCACGGTGGCGACAATCCGAATCGGATCTGCGGCAGCTGCGAGCTGCAGTTCGATTTCCGCCCCTTGCCCGGCATGGACTACGACGATCTCTATGCCGAGATCGAGCAGCGTATCGTGGAGAGGCTCAAGGATTCGGTGCTGGATGTTCGCCTCGAACGCCTCTTCGATGGTATTCCGCCGATGCAGACGCCGGCAACGGCAGCCATCATCAGGGCGGCTGAGGAGCTGACGGGCCATGCTCCTGAATGCGTTGCTTTCGGTACCGAGGGCCCCTACTTCAACGCCATGGGGATGGAAACGGTGATACTCGGACCCGGTGATATTGCCCAGGCCCATCAGCCTGATGAATACATCGCAATGGAACGCCTGCAGCCAATGGTGACAATCCTGAAGCAACTCATTCGTCGCTTTTGTCTCTGATCAGTACAATCCTTGACGAGGGTCAATCCCGCATCAAAGAGCATTTGCGCTATACAGCGCATATCAACGAGACTTTCAGAAGAGGCCCTGATGGAGATGAATGATGCTGATGAGACTACTTCTTGCCGCCCTGCTCTCACTCCCGGTCATGGGCACAGGCGTGGCGGAGACAGCAACTGCACCGGCGATATACACCCCTGCGGCGGGATCGATGGAGCGAAAGGCCATACTGGACGCGCTGCACGATGCCATCGGACAGCAACAGGGTGATCAGAGCAGCCTCGTGGTCGTTTCGATGAATGTCACTGACAAGTGGGCATGGTTACACGTGCGGCCGACGGGAGAATCGAAAACTGAAGATATCACCGCTCTGCTGAGGAAAAAGGCAGGCGGCTGGGAAGTGGTCGAAATGCCATGCGGAGACGTCATGAATATCGACAGCTGCGAAGATGTTCCGCCCTACTTCGACGAACTACGCAGCGCCAATCCGCAAGTCAGCCCGGCTCCCTTGCTTGTCGAATGAAAACAAAACCGAGTTTCCCCGCGCGGGAAGGAGTAACCCAGGCATGACAACCGAAGCCGGACCCGTCATCGACGAATGGTATCAGCACCTCGACAAGGGACAGCGGTTCGTTGTCGTGGCAATCGATGACGATGCAGAAACGATCGAGATCCAGGATTTCGACGGAACCCTGGAGGAGATTGATTTTGATGCCTGGCACGAGATGGATATCGCGCGCTGTGCTGCTCCTGAAAGCTGGGCCGGCGCTGTTGACGTTGGCGATGCAGACGATTACGGCACCGAGGTCACCGACACGCAGGGACACGACTGGAATGCCCCCGGCGACGAGCTACCCTCGATGCTGGAGGATGACGAGACCATCGACTAGAAGAGCCCGCCCCCGCATTCCTTGCTCAGCGAACAGCACGGAAGGACAAGAAAAAAGGCAGCCGAATCTGCCTTTTTTCATGGCGCGGAAAACCGCTACTTCTTGGCTTCCTTGCGCTCCTTGGTCTCCTTGATGACCTGTTCGGCAACATTGGCAGGGCAAGATGAATAATGCGAGAACTCCATGGAGAACTGGCCACGACCCGAGGTCATGGTACGCAAATCGCCGATATATCCGAACATCTCGCTGAGTGGCGCATCGGCCTTCACGCGAACACCGGTCGGGCCCGCTTCCTGTGACTTGATCATGCCGCGGCGACGATTGAGGTCGCCAATGACGTCGCCGACATGGTCATCCGGCGTGAAGACGTCAACCTTCATGATCGGCTCCATGAGCTGCGGGCCGGCCTTCGGAATCGACTGGCGATAGGCCGCCTTTGCCGCGATCTCGTAGGCAATGGCCGAAGAGTCGACCGGGTGAAATCCGCCGTCCATCAGTGTGACTTTCATGTCGACACAGGGGAAGCCGGCCAGCACGCCCTCTTCCATGCTCATCTTGAAACCCTTGTCGACGGCAGGCCAGAATTCGCGCGGAACGTTACCGCCGGTGACCTTCGATTCGAACTCGTAACCGGCGCCTTCGGCAGGCTCGATGGTGTAGTCGATCTTCGCGAACTGTCCCGAACCACCGGTCTGCTTCTTGTGCGTGTAGCTGTCCTCGATGCGCTGCGTGATGGTCTCGCGGTAGGCCACCTGGGGTTTACCGACTTCGACCTCGACGCCGTGAGTCCGCTTGAGGATGTCGATTTTGATATCGAGGTGCAGCTCGCCCATGCCTTTCATGATCGTCTCTCCGCTCTCCTCGTCGGTCTCGACACGGAAAGAGGGGTCCTCGGCAATCATTTTGCTCAGCGCAACACCAAGCTTTTCGGAAGCGCCCTTGTCTTTCGGCGCAATGGCGATGGAGATAACCGGATCCGGGAAGACCATGGGTTCCAGGGTCGCCGGGTTGTTGGGATCGCAGAGCGTGTGACCGGTCTGCGTATGTTTCATGCCGATCAGCGCGACGATGTCGCCTGCCTTCGCCGAGGTCAGTTCCTCACGCGAGTCGGCATGCATCTCGACGATACGGCCGATACGCTCGTTCTTGCCGGTCGCCGTATTGAGGACAGTCATGCCCTTCTCGATCTTGCCGGAGTAGATACGGGTGAAGCAGAGCGCACCGAAACGGTCATCCATGATCTTGAACGCCAGCGCACGCAGCGGCCTGTCAGGATCGACTGTCGCCACTTCACCGGTCTCGTTACCTTCAAGGTCGACTTCGGGCTGCGGCGGAACCTCGGTGGGGCTAGGCAGATAGTCGACAACAGCATTGAGCACCAGCTGGATGCCCTTGTTCTTGAAGGCAGAACCGCAGTAGGTCGGGAAGAAATCCAGGGCGATGGTACCCTTGCGGATACATTTCTTGATGTCATCGACCGAAGGCTCGTTGCCTTCAAGGTACTGCTCCATGAGATCATCATCCTGCTCGACAGCGGTCTCGATGAGCTTCTCGCGCCACTCCTCGACGGCGTCCGCCATCTCTTCCGGAACATCCTTGACTTCGTAGTTTTCGGGAAGGCCCGTGTCGTCCCAGACGTATGCCTTGCGGGAGAGCAGGTCTACAACGCCGACGAAGTCATCTTCGGTGCCGATCGGCAGCACCATGACCAGCGGGTTTGCACCGAGTACGTTCTCGACCTGGTCGACAACGCGGTAGAAATCGGCACCCAGTCGATCGAGCTTGTTGACGAAGATGATGCGCGCAACTTCGGATTCGTTCGCATAACGCCAGTTGGTCTCTGACTGGGGCTCGACGCCGCCGGAGCCGCAGAAAACACCAACGCCACCGTCAAGCACCTTGAGCGACCGATACACCTCGATGGTGAAATCCACGTGTCCGGGCGTATCAATGATGTTCAGGCGGTGACCATCCCACTCGCAGGAAGTCGCTGCGGACTGGATGGTAATGCCGCGCTCGCGCTCCTGGTCCATGAAGTCGGTGGTTGCCTCGCCCTCGTGAACCTCGCCCGTCTTGTGAATCTTGCCGGTGAGTTTCAGGATACGCTCGGTGGTCGTGGTCTTACCGGCATCAACGTGCGCGAAGATACCGATATTACGGTAGTGTGATAGATCACTCATGGTTGCACTCTGTCAGAGATAATTGAAAAATTCAGCCGACGATCCCCGCTCCCGGGAATCACCCTGCCTGAAAAAACGCGCTATTGTACCGAAAACTCTGACGTAATGTGGAAAAAGCTGCGCCCCTGGCAAGAAGGCCGGCGTTTTTCCCGGCATACCGGCAGCACAGGGTGAAAAGCCATAATTTTCTCATTGAATCAGTGAGTTAAAACATTCCACGCAGGCCGTTCCGATATCGACCGGTACCTCAAATGCCCATGCACCGTTTGAAGAGGCGGGCGTGCGATGCGATGATCGGGAGTGAAATCCCGTATCACCCGGTTAAAGCCATGTTACGACTACTTCTTTTCCTGCTCATGACCGCGATCCTCGCGAGCACTCCGCTTGCGGCCGACGACGAAGAAAACGGCGGCAAGCGCGTCATGATGACGCGAGACCTCTTCAGTCTCACTGTCACCCATAAGGGGGAGAAACTCGAGATCAGGCGTAACCAGGACCGTACTAACGAGATCACACCCTTTTACCGCTCCACGTGGAGAGGGCGCATCCAGCCGATGAACCCTTTCAGCCCGCAGAATGTCGAGACCATCGGCGAACTCGAAATGCTCGACTATATCCGTCGCCTGGATGCCGGTGAGAGGAATATCCTTATCATCGACTCCCGCATGCCGGGCAGCACCAGACGGGGCATGATTCCGCTGGCAGTCAACATTCCCTACAGGGAACTCAAGGGTGAGAAGATGGCCGGAATCATGCAGGAGCAATTCGGTGTTGTGCCGGGCGATCCGGTATGGAACTTCCGCGATGCCGCGACGCTCGTGATGTACTGCAATGGTCCCTGGTGCGGCCAGTCACCAACAGCCATCAAGCGGCTCCTGCGGGCAGGCTATCCCGCCAGCAGGATCAAGTATTACCGGGGTGGCATGCAATCCTGGGAAAGCCTCGGGCTGACGGTCGTCGCCCCCTGAGTATGAAGCGGTCTGCCCGGCCTGCCAGAGACTTGGTTGCGCTCCGGGTCCACGCAGAGAGACCAGCATCCGCGGAAACCCAGTATCCACCCTGGACCAGGCTGACATCCTTACTAAATGACAGAGAAAGATCAAAGCCCCGGCGTATTGATTCACCGCGAGGAGGATGACCTCGGCGAGATCTGCGTCCATGAGCGCGATGGCAAGCGATACCTGACATTCGGGAACAGGATCGAGCAGAGCTGTTTCAACCCGGCACGTCCCTGGCAACTCGAACATGACTACACACAGGGAATGATACTCGGCTTGCTGCTGCACGAAGATATCCGTTCCGCGCTGCTTCTCGGTCTGGGAGGCGGCAGCCTGGTGCATGCATTGCGTCGCTCCAGTCCGCAGATGAATATCGAGGCTGTCGACTGCCGCATGGGCGTCATCCGGATAGCACGGGAGTATTTTGACCTCTGCCCTGACAAAAAGCTGCACCTGCATTGTGACGATGCAGAACGATTCATCGGGCATCACCCGGTTCTCCATGATCTGATTCTGGTCGACCTCTACCTCGCGGAGGGTGCGCATGCTCTCCAGCAAGATGGCGACTTTCTCAGGCGCTGCCAGGAGCGACTGTCGGAAAACGGCGTGCTTCTGATCAACCAGTGGTGCGGCACTCAGCGCGATGCCGATAACGCACGGCTTGCGACAAGTCAGGCATTTGGTGACCGCGTCCTGCACCTTCACATCAGGGGAGGCAACCAGATCGCCTGCTGCTTCAGGGGCAGATTGCCGAAAGTGGCTCCGAAAACCCTCTTCGCGGAAGCCAGGACACTCGGTATGAAGCTTGGCATACCCCTTGAGCGCCTGGCACGCAGTTTCTGGCGGCAGAACGCGGCTGCGCTGAAGCTGGCTCCCCTTCGGGAGAAACACCCGGTCGACTAATGGCCTTCGGGCATCCTGCCCTCTTCCTGTTGCCTTGAAAACCGGCCATCCCTGAGAAAGGCCAAAGCCTGCCTGGCGACCTCCTGATCATAGCGCATGAAGGAGTGGCCAGTCCTGATGACAATGAAATCGGACATGCCTTCCAGTTTCGTCGCCTCGACGGTCACCAGGCCATCATCGGCACCGGGCAGCCAGGCGTCATTGTGGCGACTGTTCGCAACACCGGCAATCACGCCGACCGGATAAAAGGGTGCCTCCAGGGAACCTGGGAAACTGTCATTTTCGGTACCGAGCGCGCTGGTCGTCGGGCCAAGAAACTTCATCCACCATTTGTCACGAAAAGCGTCCACGATCGGCGTGCCCTGGTTCGGAGTTCCCATCAGGACCACACGCCCGATATTTTCCGGCCTCTTCTCCTGCAGATAGGCACGGATCAGCAATCCTCCGAGAGAGTGACCGACATAGTGCACGGGCTTCTGATAGTGCGCGCAGCAACTGTCGATCTGGCCGGTCACCTCTTCCAGAATTTCCTGCGGCGTAACATTCAGGGAGCTGTATCCGATACGTTTCACATGGTACCCGGCATCCTCGATCCTCTTTGCGAGCAACCACATTGCCAGGTTGCTCCGTCCAAGTCCGTGTAGCAGGACAACAGCTTCCCTCTCAGCCTGGTGCTCGTCGGGGGAAGTCGATTCTGCATGGGAAATCTGGCACAAAGGCAGCAGCAGGAAAGCCATTGTGTAAAGAAGAGTGCACGCTTTTCGCAGCATGCCTTGAATACCATGGGGCATTTCAGTCAGTGTCGATATGCGCCTGCACCTCGATGATCGTGCCATCGAGTGTCATGACGGCCGTCACGGCGCTGACCTCGCAACCGGGCAGCTCCTCGAGCGCCAATGGCAGCTTGAGAATCGCGTAAACCTGGACGAGCGGCGCCCCTCCCTCCAGTGAAAAGGCATACTCGACACGCATGGGCCGCAATACAGCACTGTCTATCCGGCACCCCATGACGAGCAGACTGTCGCGTTCGACTGCCTGGATGAAATGCGCGGCATAGACCTCCGGACAGGGAAGCTCGATGTATGTCCGGTTATTGCATTCAGGCGTTTCACCGGAGATGGCAACAGCCGGATGTGCGATGCAGGCGAGCGCAACAAGGAGCAGGAGATATGCTGTCTGTTTCATGTCACTATAGCCGCCCCTGCCCCGATACTCGATAAAGTTCGAATGTATCCCTTCAGAGGAGACTCTGCAAATTGCCGATCACCAGCCACCCGATAACAGCCATACCAGGGTTGCTATTTTCACCTGGTATCCGCAGGGAATCAGGCAAACTGATACCGGTCTGCCTGACGTGCCCGGAGCGGGCTGAAGGTTCAGCCGTTGTAGAAAGCGAGGATTTCCTCCCAGGCGTCATCGGCGGACTCGACGAACCGAAACAGGTCCAGGTCGCCCTTTGCGATCTTGCCCTGTTCGACGAGCCAGTCGAAATCGATTGCCCGTTGCCAGTAATCGCATCCGAAGAGCAGCACCGGGACCGGATTGATC
>JARFQQ010000098.1 GCA_029287695.1 Gammaproteobacteria bacterium
GCCGCCGGCTACCGTCGAGGAGGAGCTCTTGTAATGATCGTCGATGACGAGAACGCGCCGGTCAAGCGCGACCAGTTCTCTTGCCAGCAGGCTGCCAGCCAGCCCCTGGCCGATAATCAGGTAGTCATGCGTGCTGGCAGACATATTCGTACATCACGATCGAGGCAGCGATGCTGACATTGAGGCTTTCGGTCTCGCCGAACTGGCGGATCGTCAGGCAGTCGATCGCAAAATCATGCGCATCGAAGCTGAAGCCGAGTTCCTCATGGCCCAGGACAAAGGCGGATTTTTCCGGCAGCGCTGCCTGGTCGAGGCGGTTGCTACAGCCGGGTTCCAGCCTGAAAAAGTGGTATCCCTGCTCATCCAGTTCCCGGTAGCAGTCGGCAAAACGCTCATGGAACCGGGCGGGAACCTTGCGGAAGCCGCCCTTGGCCGGGGCCGGGTCGAAGGGAGGGATGTTGATGAGGTGGATCTCCTGTGCCCCGAAGCTCTCGGCACTGCGGAAAATCTTGGGCACATTGAAGCCCGCCTTCAGATGGTCCAGCACAATGACCATGCTGTGTGGCCCCGGTTTTGCGAGCATATTCTGCCGCCGCTGCTTTTCATAGCGTCGCATCGCCTGGCTGCGTTTTTCGCGGCGCTCGGCCGGGCTGAGTCGGGGTCTGTCGATCATGAGAATGAACTGCTAAAATATGTCGTTTAGTGCAGATTATACGGCCTGTGACCACTTCCCCTGAAACATCCGCGTTTCCACTGCTCGAGAGTATTGACTCACCCTCGGACATGCGCAAGCTTGATTATGCCGAGCTTAACCAGGTTGCTGTCGAGCTGCGCGATTTCCTGATCCAGGCGCTTTCCAGGACTGGCGGACACCTTGCGGCAGGGCTCGGCGTGGTCGAACTGACCGTTGCGTTGCACTACGTCTTCAACACGCCCCATGACCGCCTTGTCTGGGACGTCGGTCACCAGGCTTATCCCCACAAGATCCTCACCGGGCGCAGGGAACTCATGCACACCCTGCGGCAGCGTGACGGCATTTCCGGTTTTCCGCGCCGTGCGGAGTCTGAATACGACACCTTTGGCACGGGCCATTCCAGTACGTCGATCAGTGCTGCACTCGGCATGGCGATCGCTGCACGGCAGGAGGGACAAAACCGCAAATGTATCGCTGTCATCGGCGATGGCGCACTTTCGGGGGGTATGTCTTTCGAAGCCCTGAACCATGCGGGGTCGATTCGTGATCTCGATCTCATCGTCATTCTCAATGACAATGACATGTCGATTTCACCGCCCGTCGGGGCAGTCAGTCACTATCTCACGCGCGTGCTCTCGAGCCGCTTTTATAACAAGGTCAGGAGCAAGGGCCGCAGAGTGCTCAACCATGTCCCGCCGATCAGGGAGCTTGCCGATCGCTGGGAAGAACATATGAAAGGCATGGTGCTTCCCGGCACGCTCTGGGAAGAGCTGGGTTTCAACTACATCGGCCCGATCGATGGCCATGATCTGCCGGTTGTTGTCGAGACGCTCTACAACATGCGCAGTATGTCCGGGCCGCGCTTCCTGCATGTCGTTACCCAGAAAGGCAAGGGGTACGGGTTCGCCGAGGAGGAGCCTGTCACCTACCACGGCGTCACGCCGTTCGACCCGCTCACAGGTGAACTCGACAAGAGCAAGCCGGTACGTACCTTTACCCATGTATTCGGGGACTGGCTGTGCGATGCGGCGGCGAGCGACAACCGCCTGCATGCCATCACGCCGGCCATGCGCGAGGGCTCGGGCCTTGTGCGGTTTTCGGAGGAGTACCCCGATCGCTACCATGATGTGGGTATCGCAGAACAGCACGCCGTGACGCTCGCTGCGGGCATGGCCTGCGAAGGCCTGAAACCCGTGGTCGCGATCTATTCAACCTTCATGCAGCGCGCCTATGACCAGATGATTCACGACGTCGATTTGCAAAATCTCGACGTGACCTACGCCGTGGACCGGGCCGGACAGGTCGGAGCCGACGGCGCCACCCATGCCGGCATGTTCGACCTGAGCTACTGCCGGACCTTGCCGAATATGGTCGTCATGACGCCGGCCGACGAGGCAGAGTGCCGCCTGATGCTACAGACAGCCTGGGAATACGCGGGACCGGCCATGGTGCGTTATCCGCGCGGCGGAGGCCCGGGCGTCTCCGAAGCCGAGACCCTGGAAACGATCGAAATCGGGAAAGCCGAGGAGAGACGCAAGGGTGAGGGCGTCGCGCTGCTGGCATTCGGTACCATGCTGCCAGTGGCACTCGAGCTTGGTGATGAGCTGGGTGCGACCGTCATTAACATGCGCTTTGTCAAACCACTCGACGAAGCCCTGCTTGCCGATGTTGCAGCTTCTCACCGTTTAATCGTAACTCTCGAGGAGAACATGGTGCAGGGGGGAGCGGGGTCGGCCGTCGCCGAGTATCTCAATACACTTCCGCAGTGCATCGAGCTGCTGCAACTCGGCCTTCCGGATCGCTATATCGAGCACGGTACGCAGCAGGAGCAACTGAAGGATGCCGGGCTGGAGAGGGAGCAGCTGCTGCCGCTGATCCGCCAGCGGCTCGACATGATCGGTTGATTCTCCCTGCATTCCGCAATAAAAAAGGCAGCCATGATGGCTGCCTTTTTTCTGTGGCTTCGTGCCTGATCAGGTTTTCGCTTCGTCCATCATGTGCTCGATGATGGGGCCGAGGATGATTTCCATGGCAAAACCCATTTTTCCGCCCGGCACGACGATCGTATTGCGACGAGACATGAACGAGTTCTGAATCATGCTCAGCAGGTACTCGAAGTTTGTGTTGAATTTCTTCGGGTCCTTGAAGCGAATGACAACAAAGCTCTCGTCCGGTGTCGGAATGTCTCTGGCAATAAAGGGATGCGAGGTATCGACCGTGGAGACACGCTGGAAGTTGATATCGGTACGCGAGAACTGCGGCGTGATGTGATTGATGTAATCCGGCATGCGGCGAAGGATGGTATCGACAATCGCCTCTGCGGAGTAACCGCGCTCTGCGCTGTCGCGGTGAATTTTCTGGATCCACTCCAGGTTCACGATAGGGACAACGCCGACACCGAGGTCGACATGGGAGGCGACATCGTCCTCGTCGGTCTTGACGAGGCCATGAAGACCTTCGTAAAAAAGCAGGTCAGTGCCTGAAGGCAGCTCTTCCCATGGCGTGAATTCGCCAGGCTGCTTGTCGGTGCCGAGCCGGCCGTTGTGCTCGTCCGCCTCTTCGGGGCTGTGCAGGTAGTAGCGCTTCTGGCCACCGCCGGTTTCACCATAGGTCTTGAAGAGTTCCTCGAGCTTGTCGAAACGGTTAGCCTGCGGGCCGAAGTGACTCAGGTGCTCCTCGGCCATCTTCTGTTTCATCTCGTTGCGATCGTAGCGATGGTAGCTGTCACCCTCGACGACAGCCGCCCTGATGCCTTCGCGTTCGAAGATGTGTTCGAAAGCGCGCTTGACGGTTGTCGTGCCTGCGCCGGATGAGCCCGTGACGGCAACGACTGGATGTTTCTTGGACATAGTTGCTCCTCTTGAAGATAGACCTTGAAGTGGCGCCTGATACCCGGTAGGTTCAGCGCCCCGGTTTACTTAAACGAAAAAACACATTGAAAAACGGCCGCTTTTCAATGTGCTTTCAAACCAGAAAACTATACCATATCTCCCCGTCACGGCCGCGAGGAATGGATAGGCGCACGCCAGGCCACCATGATCCGCGGATGCCGTTATGAAATTTAATGCTGTCGTAAAAACATTCAATAACTAATTGTTAATATTGAGAAATACAATGATTCGTCTCCTGGTCGTACTTGTTTCATCAATTAGCTTAATGGGAGCATGCATAAATTCTTATGCACAGGAGCCACTCGAGCTCCAGGGATTTGGTGTGACCGGTTGTGATGACCTTTCCCTCTCTGAGCAACGCTGGGAGAGAGGCGAAGATGAGGGTGCCCTGGCATACATGCGGCTGCAGGAGTGGATGGCGGGGTTCGTCTCGGCACTCTCCCTGGCTACCGGCGAGGATGTGACCCGGGGCGCGGGTACCGAGGGCATGGTTCGGCAGGTTATTGATCATTGCCGTCGGGCAGAAAACAGGGACCAGGATATTTTCAGCGCAACCATGCAGCTCATCCGTGAGCGCAGTGCGATCCGCTAGACTCGCCATACCGGGATGTCATCGGCACAGGGAGGAATCTTCAACCGTCCGCGTTGTCTGACCCTGTGATCACTCGTTCGCAACCCATGGATTCAGCTTTGTCCGCAACCCGACTCGACAAGACACGCCGGGCGTTCGCCCGCCTGCTTTTTATTGGCTACATCGGCTTTTCTGTCGTGACACTGGTTGGCGGTTTTGTGACCGCTCCGCTCATGAGCTGGTATTTCTTCGACGACTGGCGCTTCTGGCGACACTGGCGCAGGGGAGCCGCCATGCTGCCGCACTCTCTGCGTTTGCTTGGCCTGATCATGCGTGACAACAGGGGCTTCATGTTCTCCGTCCCGCTCACGAGCGCGCCATCATCCATTCCGGATCCCGGTATCACGCGCCTCAATCCGCAATGGGAGCGCGGTTCTTCCTGTGGTGACTGCTCGAATTGTTGCCGTCCGGGTGGGCTGGTCTGCCCCTTGCTCGATGAATCAACCGGTCTCTGCGCCGGGTACAACAGTTTTTACTGGCGCTATTTCAACTGTGGACGTTTTCCTACCTATAGACCGGAGATCGACTACTATGACTGCAACAAGTGGCTTGTCATACCTGTCGATTTTCCGGCTCATCGCCAACCTTGCTGACCAGACAGGAAACGTTTTTTGGTATGTCGATCATTCCGGTACAACCTTGTTTGATGTCCCGTGCTTATAAATCATAATGTGCCAGGGCCAATGAGCGACTCAAGAGCGCTGGATATGACAATGCCGGGGAACAAAGGACCGGCCCTTGCCATGAAAAGTATTCCCGCTACAGCTATCCAGCCCTTGAAATTACTGCTGTTGAGCCCGGGCGAACATGATAATGCGACTGGAATTTCCGGTTATTCATCAAGTGTAAAAAGACGATTTCAACTGGCGGATTGACGAAGATGGCTAGCGGTATTTTTGCGATTCTGGATGACGTGGCGACCCTGCTGGATGATGCGGCGATTTACAGCAAACTGGCGGCCAAGAAAACGGCTGGCCTGCTGGGGGACGACCTTGCTGTTAACGCCGAGAAGGCGACCGGGTTCAATGCCTCGCGTGAATTGCCCGTTATATGGGCGATCACCAGGGGCTCCGTGGTGAATAAACTGATTATCCTGCCACTGGCTTTTCTGCTGAGCGCATACGCACCCTGGCTCATCGTGCCGATTCTTCTGCTCGGAGGAGCCTATCTCAGCTACGAAGGCGCGGAAAAAGCGCTGGAGTGGGTTCTGCCGCACAAGCATGAGAAAAAACCGGCCGCGGAAACCTCGGACAGCAAAACCGGGCTGCTGGAAAGCGAGGCGCAGAAGATCAGGGGGGCAATACGGACAGATTTCATTCTGTCGATCGAGATCATCATCATCGCGCTGGGTACGGTGATGGACCAGTCACTTGGCATACGCATCCTCGTGGTGAGTCTGATTGCGCTGCTGGCGACGGTCGG
>JARFQQ010000108.1 GCA_029287695.1 Gammaproteobacteria bacterium
ATCGCGATGGTATCCATCTACCGTTTTACAATAAAAAATCAGGCGAATCGGGTACTATACGATCTTTTGAATTTGAGCGCCAAAGGCCATGTCCCTGCGCGTTCAATCCGCCGCACCGCACCCGATCAGCGGCGCTGGACAATTGTACAACGCATGAACAGACACTCCACGGATCGCATGTCCGCGACCGAAAAACGGGCCACTTTCTCGCTCGCCAGTATCTATGGCCTGCGCATGCTGGGCCTGTTTCTGATCATGCCGGTCTTCGCCCTCTATGCCGAAGAGCTCACAGGCGTGACGCCGCTGCTGGTCGGCCTGGCCATCGGCATCTACGGCCTGACCCAGGCGCTGCTGCAGATCCCTTTCGGCATGCTGTCGGACAGGATCGGGCGCAAGCCCGTGATCGTCGGCGGACTGATCCTCTTCGCCATCGGCAGCGTCGTCGCGGCCATGTCCGAAAGCATCACGGGCGTCATCCTCGGCCGTGCACTGCAGGGCAGCGGAGCCATCGCGGCCGCCGTCATGGCGCTGGTCGCCGACTCCACGCGCGAATCCAACCGCACCAAGGCAATGGCGCTGATCGGCATCAGCATCGGCATGGCCTTCATGATCGCGCTCGTCGCAGGACCCATTCTCTATAAAAGTATCAGCGTGCCAGGCATGTTCTGGATGACGGCCGTGCTCGCTGTCGCGGGAATACTCGTGATTCTCTTCGTGGTGCCGACGCCGGAGCATAGTGCCATCCATCGCGACGCCGAGGTGGTCTCGGGGCAGGTCGGGCGCGTGCTGCATAACATCGAACTGCTGCGACTCGATTTCGGCATTTTCGTGCTGCACCTGGTCATGACGGCACTCTTTCTTGCATACCCGCTGCTGCTGCGCGACATGGGTGGCGTCGCCAGCGAGGATCACTGGACCGTCTACCTGCCGGTGCTCGTGCTGTCGATCATGCTCATGGTGCCCTTTATCATTCTTGCCGAGCGCAAGGGCAAGACGAAGCAGGTCTTCCTCTTTGCCATCACGGCGCTGGCCCTCGGCCTCTTCGGTATCGGCGAGCTGGCCAGCGGCAAGTGGGGACTGATCGGCTGGCTGCTGCTCTTCTTCGCGGCCTTCAACCTGCTGGAAGCTTCACTGCCGTCGCTGATCTCCAAGGTCGCCCCGGCCGACGCCAAGGGCACGGCCATGGGCGTCTATTCGACATCGCAGTTCGCCGGAGCCTTCCTCGGCGGCGCTGCGGGCGGCCTGGTTCACCAGCAGTTCGGCGTCCAGGCCGTGTTGCTGTTCGGCGCGGGTATGGCCTTTCTCTGGCTGCTGTTCGCCTTCGGCATGAAGGCGCCGGAGCCGCTGAAACCACGCCTGGTCAACATCAGTAAAATGGCCGGCAGCAGTGGTGAAATCAGCAAAATGTTTTACGGTATTGCCGGGGTTCGCGAGGTGGTCGTGGTCCCCGACGAAGGTGTGGCTTACCTGAAAGTCGATTCGAAAAAGCTCGACAATGAAGCGCTGGAAGCAATGGAGGCTTCCGCGTAAACTGGATCAAATTATCTGGAGAAAAACATGGCATCAAGAGGCGTAAACAAGGTCATTCTGGTCGGCAACCTGGGAAAGGATCCCGAGGTCAGGTACATGCCGAACGGCAACGCCGTGGCCAACATCACAGTCGCCACCAGCGAAACATGGAAGGACAAGAACACCGGCGCTGATCAGGAAAAAACAGAGTGGCACCGATGCGTAGCATTCCGCAAACCTGCAGAGATCATCGGCGAATACATGAGAAAGGGCTCCAAAATCTACATTGAGGGCAAGCTGCAGACCCGCAAGTGGCAGGACCAGCAGGGGCAGGACCGCTACACGACAGAAATCGTGATCGATCAATTCCAGTTTCTCGATAGCCGCGGCGGCGGCACCGCGCCGATGGGTAATTCATCTGAAGGGAAAGGCTCTTATGGCGGTGGCGGAGACAACGGTTTCTCCCAGCCCCAGCAGCCTTCCCCGCCTTCGAGTGATTTCGAGGACGATATCCCCTTCTGAACCAAGCAGTCGACGAGAACCTTTAACGACAAGGACCGGCAGGATTATCCTCCGGTCCTTTTTTCTTGCCTCGCTTCAGGCAACAGCCAGTGAAGCGGTCACGGCTTGATCTGGCTACTTGATCGGGTAAAGGATTTCGTTACGCCGCAGGAACCAGGGCTTGAAGGGCGCATCATAACGCGCCCAGACCGGCATGCCGGCCGGTTCGAGTTGTCTTCCCGCCATCCACGCCTCGAGCTTCGCCAGATGTTCGCGATAGGATTTCTCGCTCCAGGTTCCGGAGTAACGCACAACTGCCATGCGCCTGGCCGGTATCTCCCGGAGACGGACTTCGGGGTCCAGCGGCTCAGGCAGCGATGCCAGGTCGTAACGCGAGGGCATCATGAAACTCACCACCCATCTGTCTCCAAGCGGTTCCTGGGCGACAGGCGCGGTCATCGCGATCTTCTGCCCGGCGCGTTGCTGTGAAACCGGCGCGGTCATGGCGATTTTCTCCTGCGGCCTGTTGTTACCGCTGATGTAACGGAAAAGCCTGTTGAAGGCAGCGCTGCCGGCGTCCTCAAGCTCCCCCTCGACGATCGTTTCAGCGACGACCAGGGACGCGTAGTCACGGATCTCGAAACCGTTATCTTTTTTGACAAGCGTGTATTTTGCTTCTTCGGTAGCCATGGCACCAGGAACCGGCAAAAAGGTGAGCAACATCGCAATGATGCCAACAAAAGTGATCTTCATGCTGTCAGCATAACGAGTACCGCGTGTGGATACCAATATTCCGCCCCGGAAGGATCTTCCCGGATAGCGATGATGCTCATGACGCTTTCTCCGTCGATGAGATGGCGCGCGAGTCTGCTCCGGAATCGAGGCCGCGTCGCTTCCAGACCAGGTAGATAGCCGGGATCACGAAAAGAGAGAGCAGCGGCGCCGTGATCATGCCGCCAATCATCGGAGCTGCAATACGCTGCATGACCTCTGAACCGGTCCCCGTGCCGATGAAGATGGGAATCAGGCCTGCAACGATGACAGCGACCGTCATCACCTTGGGGCGCACGCGCAGGACAGCACCTTCCATGATCGCCTGCTTCAGCATGGCCAGGGTCAGCGGGCCTTGCTGCATCTTCTCTCTGAGACTGTTGTCGAGATAGAGCAGCATGATAACGCCAAATTCTGCCGCCACCCCGGCAAGCGCAATAAAACCGACCCCGACGGCAACAGAGAGATTGAAACCAAGCAGGAAGATCAGCCAGAACCCGCCGACGAGCGCGAACGGCAGAGAGGCCATGACAAGCAGTGCCTCGCCGGCGCGGCGAAATGTCAGGTAAAGCAGGATGAAGATGATCACCAGCGTCAGCGGCACAACCTGGGCCAGGCGCTCCTGTGCACGGAGCATGTATTCATACTGGCCCGACCAGGTGATGGAGTAGCCCGGAGGCAGTTCGATATTCTCGCGCACGACCTGTTGTGCCTCCGTGACATAGGAACCGAGATCCACATCACGGATATCAACAAAGGTCCAGCCGTTGAGTCGCGCATTCTCGCTCTTGAGCATGGGGGCGCCATCGACAATGTCGATGGATGCCACCTGGCCAAGCGGCACCTGCGCGCCCGAAGAGGTCACGAGCGGCAACTCGCGGAGCTTCTCGAGATCATCGCGCTGTTCCCGCGGAAAACGCAGGTTGACGGGATAACGCTCAAGGCCTTCGACGGTTTGGGTGATATTGATGCCGCCGATGGCAGCCGCGACGACCTGGTTGATATCCGAAATATTCAGGCCGTAGCGCGCGGCAGCAAGGCGATCTGGGCGGATATCGATATAGCGCCCGCCCGCAACACGTTCGGAGTAGGCGGACACCGTGCCGGGCACCCCGGAAACAACCCGCTCGATCTCGCGGCCGATTTGCTCGATGACTTTCAGGTCCGGTCCGGCAACCTTGATCCCGACCGGTGTCTTGATGCCGGTCGCCAGCATGTCGATGCGTGTCTTGATCGGCATGACCCAGGCGTTGGTCACACCGGGGAATTTCACCGTGGCATCGAGTTCCTCGATGATCTTCTGCGTTGTCATGCCTTCGCGCCACTGGTCACGCGGCTTGAACTGTATCAGCGTCTCGATCATCGTCAGAGGCGCGGGGTCAGTCGCAGTGTCGGCACGGCCGATTTTTCCGAATACCTGTTTGACTTCCGGGACCGTCTTGATGAGGCGATCCGTCTGCTGCAGCAACTCCCGGGCCTTGCCGATCGAGAGGCCCGGCAACGTGGTCGGCATGTACATGAGATCACCCTCGTCGAGCTCAGGCATGAATTCGGAGCCAAGCCCGGTCGCAAAGCGCGCAAGCCATGGCGTCTCCCTGAACGTTCCTTTCCACTCTTTCGCAATCCTTTGCTGTGCGGACTCGATATTCGCAACCACCTCGCGCGCACTGCTGTCGGCCGGCGCATCGGTGACCGCGGCATATGCCGAAAAGGGCCATTTGAGCGGCTCGAGCAACCCGGGGATACCGCTGAGCGGGATCACGAGACTCAGCACCAGCAGCAGCGATACGAAGATCGTCAGCCCGGGAAGTTTCATAACGGCCGTAATCATTGGCCGGTAGAGCCAGATGAGCAGGCGATTTAGCGGGTTTGTGCGTTCGTCCGGTATGCGTCCGCGGATGAAGTAACCCATGAGCACGGGCACCAGGGTGACAGCGAGTCCGGCCGAGGCGGCCATCGCATAGGTCTTGGTATAGGCAAGTGGTGAGAAGAGGCGGCCTTCCTGTGCCTCGAGGGTGAAGACCGGCAGGAAACTCAGCGTGATGATCAGCAAGGAGAAGAAAAGCGCCGGCCCCACCTCGATTGCAGCCGTAGTGACCGTTTCCCAATGCGCGCGCCCCCGGGGCATCTGTCCATGCGCATGCCTGTAGCGCTCCAGGTGCTTGTGGGCATTCTCGATCATTACGATGGCTGCATCGACCATGGCGCCGATGGCAATCGCGATGCCGCCGAGGGACATAATGTTGGCATTGATCCCCTGCTGCTGCATCACAATAAAGGATGCAAGAATCCCCAGCGGCAGCGTGATGATGGCGACAAAGGCCGAACGCAGGTGGAACAGGAAGACGAGGCACACGAGCGCCACGACAATGAACTCCTCGACGAGCTTGATCCTGAGATTATCGACAGCACGATGTATCAGGGCAGAGCGGTCATAGGTCTCGACGATTTCGACACCTTCGGGAAGTCCTTGCCGGAGCTCCCCGATTCGCTGCTTGACTGCTTCGATGGTGGTGAGGGCATTTTCACCGTAGCGCATGACAACGATGCCACCCGTGATTTCACCCCGGCCATCGAGATCTGCCACGACACGCCGCATCTCGGGACCGATCTGGAGGGTCGCGATATCCCCGAGCAGCACCGGCGTTCCCGCATCGGTTGTCGCGATCGGGATCTTGCCCAGGTCCTCGAGTGACTGCAGGTAACCACGCGTGCGAATCATGTACTCGGCCTCGGCCAGCTCGACGACAGAACCGCCGACTTCCTGGTTGGCGTTTCGGATTGCCATGCTGATGGTATCGAGGGGAATGCCGTAGGCACGCAGTTTTTCAGGATCAACCACAACCTGGTACTGGCGCACCATACCACCCACCGTTGCGACCTCGGCCACGCCGGGCACTGTTTGCAGTTCGTATTTCAGAAACCAGTTCTGCAATGAAGTGAGCTGCGCAAGATCATGGGTTCCGGACCTGTCGACGAGCGCATAGCTGTAGATCCAGCCAACGCCCGTTGCGTCCGGTCCGAGCCGTGGTTGCACGCCCGCCGGCAAGCTGGCCGCGGCCTGGTTGAGGTACTCAAGCACGCGGGCGCGCGCCCAGTAAATATCGGTGCCATCCTCGAACAGCACGTAGACATAGGAGTCGCCAAAGAAAGAGTACCCACGCACGACTTCGGCACCCGGCACCGACAACATGGTGGTCGTGACCGGATAGGTGACCTGCTCCTCGACAACACGCGGCGATTGCCCGGGATAACTTGTCTTGATGATGACCTGCACGTCCGAGAGATCCGGGATCGCATCGAGCGGCGTCTGTTTCAGGGCATGCCATCCCCATGCCGTGATCAGCAGGCTGGCCAGCAACACGAGGAACCGGTTCTGTACTGACCAGCGAATGAGCCCTTTGAGCATCTTACTCTCCGGCCATGCGCTGGAAACTGGCCTGCAGACTCGACTCCGAATCGATCAGGAACTGTCCCGAAGTGACGATCTCATCACCCGCTTCGAGTCCACTGAGTATCTCGATGCTGTCATTGCTGCGCGCACCGACCACGACGTCCACAGGCTGGAACCGGCCTTCGCCCAGCGCCGTCACGACCGTGTCGCGCTCACCGGTCCGGATCAATGCCTCGGCTGGTATCAGGAGCCTGTCAGCTTGCGGGCCACCGTATATTTTCACCTCGGCAAACATGTTGGGCTTGAGTTGCCTGTCCGGGTTCGGAAACTCGAGCCGCACGCGCAGGGTCCGGCTTTTCAGATCGAGCTCCGGATAGATATAGTCGACCTTGCCCTCCCAGGACTTTCCCGGCCAGGCCGGCACACTGATCTCGGCTGTGAGTCCCTCCTTCAGCCAGCCGATCTGGTGCTCGTAGACATCGACCATGACCCAGACGCTCGAGAGATCGGCAATTGTCATCATCTCCATGTCGGGCTTGAGGAACATGCCTTCGCGCGCACCCAGCATGGTCACGATGCCATCACCGGGGGCATAAACCGGCAAAGCGTTGCGCGTATCGCGATCCTTCTCGAGCTGTCGAATAGTGCTGTCATCGACACCCAGTATCCGAAGCCGGTTTCTCGCCTTCTCGACACGGCTGCTACGGATGTTGCCTGATTGCTCCATTGCAACAAAGAAATCCACTTGCGCAGACAGAATCTCGGGGGAGTAGAAGGTTCCCAGCTTGTCGCCCTTACTCACCTGCTCACCCTCGGAACGAATCATGAGCGACTCCATCCACCCTTCAGCACGGGGATGCAGGTGAATGAGTTTCGTTTCGTTGTAGTCGACGCGGCCGACTGTCCTGATAAAGCGCCAAAGGGTGTCCTTGCGGACAACTTCAGTCCGCAGGCCCATGCTCTGGATGATTTCGCCCTTCACGGAGACTGCCGGGTGTTTACCGGTGTTCGGATCGATCATCTTCGGCACCAGGTCCATACCGCAGATCGGGCAGCTACCCTCCTCGTTCTTGATGATCTGCGGATGCATCGGACAGACATACTTCGGATCCATATGCTTCCTTGCATGCTCCAGCACGGTGTCATCGCTGGCCTCGGCCAGGGACTCAGTCGGCTCGCCGGGTTCATCGAAGCAACCGGCAAGAATCAGAAAAGCGAACGGTAACGGTATAAAAAAATAACGGCTCATGGTTCACATCCATTGCAGCCGAAGTGGCTGCTTGCTGACAAAAACAGGAATGACGGCGTCAGCAGCTGCTGACGTCAGGCGGATGTGACGGGACTTGGTGGCCGCTGCAACTGGCCAGGGCTGAAGTTGTAGAAGTGATCGACAGGCAGCAGGAAGAAATCCGTATGACCTGCAGAGACAGCAAACGGGTCGCTCGCAAGTAATGCCGATCCAGAGAGCATCAGGCATAGCTGGCACTTGTGGCACTCGTCGGCTATCCCCGGGGCTTCATCAGCCCGTTCAGAGGTGATGTGGCATGGATGGGATGCAGATTGCACAACAGCCGCATCCCCGGCATGCAGACATGGCAGCAGCACCGAAGCCAGTGACTGCAACGGCAGACAGAGCATTGCGAACAGGGCAATGAGCCGGGCTGTTTTTCTACACATGTTCATACTGACCGATTATAGCCACAAAACTGACAGAAAAAGGCAAGCCCGAATAAAATCAAGGTAATATGCAACGATCAGGCGCGCGGCAAAATCCCGGTCCATGAAAGACAAAGACGATCACATGTTAACCATCGGCTGGCGGGAATGGGTCGCGCTACCGGATATTGGCCTGCCCGCCATCAAGGCCAAGATCGACACGGGCGCCAGGACCTCCGCACTGCATGCTTTCATGGTGGAACGCGTCAAACGCAAAAGGATTGATCACGTCCGCTTCCTCATGCATCCGCTGCAGCTGCGCGACAAGCCCGTTGTGGAGTGCGAGGCACCGCTCATCGATGTCAGGCAAGTCAGCGATTCGGGTGGCCACAGGGAGCAGCGTTTCGTCATTGAAACGCGCCTGATTCTTGGCGAGCTGGAATGGCCCGTCGAACTGACACTCACCAACAGGGACAGCATGCGTTTCCGCATGCTTCTCGGCAGGCGCGCCATGGAAAACCACCTGCTGGTCGATCCGGCTGCATCCTACCTCGCCGGCAAACTCAATCCGAAAAAGTGTTATCGTTAGGCGTCATGGCAACAGCGCCGTCGCATAAGAACACCCGCACTCAATCCCGATGAAAATCGCCATACTCTCCCGCAACAGGAACCTCTATTCGACCCGCCGCCTCATCGAAGCAGCCCGCGAACAGGGACACGAAGTGCGCGTCATCGACGTTCTGCGTTGCTACATGAACATCGTCTCCAACAACCCGACCATTCACTACAGGGGCGAGACACTCGAAAAATTCGATGCCGTCATTCCACGCATCGGCGCGTCCGTGACCTTCTACGGCTCGGCCGTACTGCGGCAGTTCGAGATTATGGGTGTCTACCCGCTCAATGAGTCTGTTGCCATCACCCGTTCACGCGACAAACTGCGCTCCATGCAGCTGCTCTCGCGCAAAGGGCTCGGACTGCCCGTCACGGGTTTCGCCAACAAGCCTGACGACGTCAAGGACCTGATCAAGCTCGTCGGCGGAGCCCCGCTGGTCATCAAGCTCCTCGAGGGCACCCAGGGAATAGGCGTGGTACTGGCCGAAACCCAGAAAGCGGCCGAAAGCGTCATCGAGGGCTTCATGGGCGTCAAGGCTGACATCCTGATCCAGGAATACATCAAGGAGGCAAAAGGGGCTGATATCCGCTGTTTCGTCATCGACGGCAAGGTCGTCGCTGCCATGAAGCGCCAGGCCGCGCCCGGCGAGTTCCGCTCCAACCTGCATCGTGGCGGCTCCGCCGAGCTCATCCGGATCACCCCGGAAGAGCGTTCGACGGCCGTGCGCGCCGCACGCACCATGGGGCTCAACGTTGCGGGTGTCGACCTGCTGCGTTCCAATCACGGACCGGTGATCATGGAGGTCAACTCCTCGCCCGGGCTGCAGGGCATCGAGGCGGCAACAGGCAAGGATGTTGCCGGCATGATTATCAAGTTCATCGGCGATAACGCCAGGCCGGGCAAAACCCGGACACGCGGCAAGGGCTGAGACAGGAGCCTGCCGGATGCCTGTGCGCAAATCCCGCAACAAGGCGTTCGAACTCGGCGGCATCAGGATCGAACCGGGCCAGCACCGGTACATCGAGCTGCCGCTGCCCGTGCTCTACACGCATTCCAATGTCTTCATGCCGGTGCATGTTGCCGTCGGCAAGGAAGCGGGACCCGTCATGTTCATCAGCGCAGCTGTCCACGGCGACGAAATCAATGGTGTCGAGATCATCCGCCGTGTCATCAACGCCAAAGCAGTCAAGCGCCTCAAGGGAACACTGGTCAGCGTTCCGGTCGTCAATGTCTACGGCTTCATCAACAAGTCACGCTACCTGCCTGACCGGCGAGACCTCAACCGTTCATTTCCGGGTTCCGAACAAGGCTCCATGGCCGCGAAGCTGGCTCACCTCTTCCTGCAGGAAATCACCAGAAAATGTGATTACGGGATCGATCTGCATACGGCGGCCATCGGGCGCGATAATCTTCCCCAGATCCGGGCGCGCATTCAGGGTGATGAAAAACTGGCCGGGCTCGCATCGGCCTTCGGCGCACCGGTCATCCTGGATGCAGGATTCCGCGAGGGCTCCTTGCGGCAATCAGCGGCAAAGGAGAATTGCAACATCCTCCTTTACGAGGCGGGAGAGGCGCTGCGCTTCGACGAACTCTGTATCCGGGGAGGCGTCAAGGGAATTATCAACGTCATGCGACATATCGGCATGCTCCCGGCCTCGCGGCGCCGCAAGCAAGCTATCGAACCTGCCGTGGCGCATTCCAGCCGCTGGGTCCGTACGCCGCGGAGCGGCATTCTGCGAACGACCTGCCCGATGGGCAAACGCATCCACAAGAATGATGTTCTCGGCTATGTCTCGGATCCCTTCGGTACGTCGGAGGTCGCCGTGCACGCACCCGTCAACGGCATGATCATCGGCAAGACAACCCTTCCACTTGTCCATGAGGGTGAGGCAATTTTTCATATCGCCCGTTTCGATGCACTCGGAGACGCCGAAGCCGTGCTTGAGTCCTTCCAGAACGAGATCGACCCGGTGGATAACGAAGTACCGGGACCGGAAGACGAACCGATGATTTTCTGACAGCCGGCAGGCGCCGTGCCACCCTGCCCCGCTGGCAATCGACAGTTCTCACCATCAACCAGCAGAAGAACATCCCGGATGCCATCGGGCGAATGACACGCCCAGGTGAGCGGCATCAGCACGGTTTATAGATGCGGATCTATCAGTATATAATGTAATATTGATTTGCCATAAAGCCCCCGTCAGGGAAGACTGGGTGGTTGTGTTTTCCGAGGGGAGATAGTCGTGCAAGCAGTACTTTTCCGGCTTTTGCCGTTCCTACGCTGGTTTCCCATGACACGGAACGGCCTCAGAGCCGACCTGGTTGCGGGAATAACCGTGGCGCTGGTACTTGTGCCACAGAGCATGGCCTATGCGCAGCTGGCTGGCCTGCCCGTAGTGTACGGCCTTTACTCCTCCTTCATTCCTGTCATCATCGCCTCACTCTGGGGATCCTCCAGCCAGCTTCATACCGGCCCCGTGGCAATGCTCTCGCTCATGTCCGCGGCTGCATTGATTCCCCTTGCAAATCCGGGGTCAGCCAGTTTTATCGAACTGTCCATCATGCTGGCACTGATGGTTGGCGTCTTGCGGCTGTTACTCGGCCTGCTCAGCCTGGGTGCTATCGTCAACATGCTCTCCAGCCCCGTGATTGTGGGCTTTACGAATGCAGCTGCACTGATCATCGGGCTCTCACAGCTCAGCAAGGTGCTGGGAGTCCCGTTTCCGCGCACAGAATCCTATCTGGCCGACCTCTGGCGCGTCCTTCGCCAGGTATCGGACACACATCTCCCGACACTCGCTTTTGCACTGGGCACATGGCTGCTGATCGCCGGATTGCGCCGCTATCGCCCGAGCCTGCCCGGCGTACTCTTTGCGGTCATTCTCGCGACGCTCGCCAGTGCCTTCATCAGTTTTGAAAACAAGACCACGGTCAAAAGCATCCAGATCGCCGATCCGGTGCTGCTCTCCAAGATGATCAAGCTCGACAGTGCGCAGAAGCGCATGGAAGAGATCACGACCGAGCTCGCCAGCCTCAGTCGTCATGCCGATGTGGTGGAGCGTGACGGAGACCTGACTGCGGTCGCAGGAGCAGCCGAAGTACGCTCCGGCATCCCGGCGCTGGAATTCGAACAGGCGCAGAAAAAGCGCGAAATGATCCAGCTGGGACTCGAGTTGCATCATCTGAAATTGCGCGAGGTCGAACAGCCGGATTCAGAAGCACTCTATTTTGCTGAAGACAACACCCCTGATACGCGTGCCGAACAGGGCAAGATCTGGCGATTCCAGGGCGTGAGTGATGGCAAGGTGACCCTCTCCGCCGGCGGTGACGTCGTGGGCATCATACCTGCCGGCTTGCCTAGCTTTCAGACGCCGGTAGTGCAGTGGGACCTGGTACTCGCGCTGCTCCCGGCGGCACTCGTCATGGCCCTCATCGGCTTCATGGAAGCCACCTCGATCTCCAAGGCAATCGCAACCGATACCGGCGAGCGTGTCAGTGCCAACAAGGAGTTGATCGGCCAGGGGCTTGCGAATATTGCGGGCAGCTTCTTCAGCGCATTCACGGTCAGCGGTTCTTTCTCGCGATCGGCGGTGGCAGCGCGTTCCGGCGCAAAAACCGGCTTGTTCGCTATCATCAGTGCGCTTGCCGTGGTACTGGTGCTCCTGTTCTTCACCGAGTATCTCTACCACCTGCCACAGGCGGTGCTCGCGGTGATCGTCATGATGGCGGTCTTCAGCCTTATCCGCATCAAGCCGCTCGTGCAGGCATGGAAGGTCGACAAGGTCGGTGCATTGACCGGTGTCATTACCTTTGTGGCCACACTCGTGATGGCGCCGGCCATCGCGAACGGCATCCTGATCGGCGTCGGCCTGACCATACTCATTTGCCTGGTTCGCACAATGAAACCACGCGCGGATATTGTCTCCCGCAAACCGGACGGGACCCTTGGCGGCATCCAGGCAAACAACCTGACTCCCATCAGTGAACACTTCGTGCCAGTACGCTTTGACGGCTCGCTGACATTCGTCAATGTCGCCTATTTTGAGGACATCATCCTCGAGGCGTTATCCGATTTCCCCAAGGCCAGGGCCATACTCGTTGTTGGCAGTGCGATCAACGAGATTGACGCTTCTGGCGAAGAGAAGGTTCGCGAGGTTGCAGAACGTCTGCAGCAACGCGGTGTGAAGCTGATGTTCAGTGGCCTCAAGCATCAGGTACGGCGCCTGCTGGAACGCGCCGGCGTGGTCGAGCTTCTCGGTCGAGAAGCCTTTTTCCCTGACAAGGAGACCGCGCTGCGATCGCTTTGTATGACTTATGGTGAATGCACTGAGGGAAGCACAAGGCAGCCGAGGCTGAACGAAGCGCCGTCCTGATCCGGCAAGGCTCAAAGAGGGATCCGTTACGCTTCCATCTGCCAGGGACTGTCAGGCGGCTTCCCGGAAACGCGCGGGCTGTTCCGGGACCAGCCATCCTGCCGCGCAGGGGCCCGCGGATTTTCAGACAGAAGCACCGGTCACCCTATCGGTGCTATAGTTGAAAACAGAGTCAGGAGAAAGAATCCGGATCACATGAAACCACTTCTTTACGTGCTGGGCACAGCTTTTTCGGGCGTCATGATCGCTTCCTGCGCATCTGTCCCGCCCGGTGATACCTATGCATCAGAGGGCGAACGCCTTTATGCCGAGAACTGCTCGCGCTGCCATCGCCAGCCGGAACAGTTTTCCACCCAGGGCAACGAAACACTCAAGCGGACCATCAGCAAGGGGACACACAAGATGCCTGCCTTTCCGGACATAACGGCCGAAGAGCAACAGGAGATCATCGCCTACATCCGCAACCTCTGACACGGCCAGGCCGCAGTCCTGCGCGGCGTTCCTTTCACCCAGCGAGGGATTTCTACCGGTCCTTCTTGCGATCACGCCCGATATTGTCAATCGAAACAGCGGGGAATTGCTTGCCGGGCCCGGCAAGGTCCTGCCTCTCCGTGTCGAACAACTTGTAGCCGTTGAGCATGGCGGAGACATCCCCCCGCTTACCCCTGATGTCCTGCAGAATCACCGTAAGGATATGAAAAAGCGCCAAACCGGTAATGATCCCGGCGAAGGCGCGATGGATGGATGGCAGATAGATGCCCGCGAATAGCGGATGTTCCTGCATGAAGAGACCACTGATGGCCATCACGACAAGGAACAGGTAGAGCATGGCATACAACGGAACCCAAAGCGGGTTGTGGCCATACCAGGCCGGCAGGGGCGACCGGCCAAGCGTGAAATAGAAGATCAGCATCTGCTTCATGGCCGGCAGATTTGTTCCGGATGGAACCAGCGCCTCCCAGCCACCAACTCCCCTGTCCGAAAACAGCAACCAGATACGCAGCGCCAGGCCAGCCATGAGGACCGACGCGGCATAGCCATGCAGGTCGCCTGCACCGGCAGCCACGCTCGGTGCATTGGCGACGAGCCAGCCCGTTGCCATCAATACCAGGACAGAAAGCGCGATAGACCAGTGCGCCAGTCGCATCCACTGCGACCAGACAGAAACCCGTTGAAAGTTGTTCATGACATTTCCCGAATGCGTCGGTTTGCGGTGATTATCTGGCAATGAAGCGACTGTGAGAAGCCCGGCCATCACCGCATGGCGGTCGTTTGAGAAATATCATGCCATCCGGTTCCATGTCGACGAGACTCCCGGCAGGAATAGCGGGCCGGCATCAATCCTCTTGAGCCCGGGCTGTTTCCAGGAGAGGCCTCACGCGGATGGTAATGAGATCGGCAAGACTCGAAAAATCCGGGTAACGCTCAGCCATTTCGACAATGTAATCGAGAACCAGCGGGATATCTGCGAGGTAGCCGGCCTTGCCATCGCGGCGATAAAGACGCGCAAAGATGCCTGCTACCTTGATATGGCGCTGCAGGCCCATGAGGTCGAACCACTTCTGAAGCTGCAGTTTCTGCGCCTCATTGATCAGGCCGGACTGCCGTGCCAGCTCCGCATAATCCGCCACCCAGCGGTCGACCTGTTCCAGCGGCCAGCGAATATAGGCATCCTTGAGCAGGGAGACAAGGTCATAGGTGATCGGCCCCCTGACGGCATCCTGGAAATCGATGATACCCGGCGGGTGTGAGTCAGTCAGCATCAGATTACGCGAGTGATAATCACGGTGCACGAAGCATTGCGGCTGCTCGAGTGCATTCTCCACCAGGCGAGTAAAAAGCGTATCGAGCATGGCGTTTTCCTGCACATCCAGTGCAAGTGCGAGGTGCCTGCCGCAAAGCCACTCGCGGAAGAGCTCCATTTCGAATCGCAGCAAAGCCTCGTCATAGGGCGGCAAACCATCCGACGGTGCGGAGGTCTGGAAAGCCAGGAGCGCAGCCAGTGCGTCGCCGTAGAGTCGTGCCGCGGAATCCCGGTCCAGCCGGTCGAGATACTGGACATCCCCGAGATCCTCGAGCAGGAGAAATCCCTGGTCGAGATCCTGCGCGAAGATCTGCGGTACATGCACCCCTGCCGCCTCAAGCCTGCCCGTGACATCGAGAAAGGGGCGACAATCCTCATGTTCCGGCGGTGCGTCCATGATGATTCTGGTGATACCCTCATCGCCGGCCACCCGGAAGTAGCGTCTGAAGCTTGCATCGCCGGCGACCTGCTCCAGGGTATCCGCCCTGAGACCGGCCTGGCGACCAAGCCATGCATGTAGTTGCTCAAATCTGTCTGTCATGGGAAACGGGGGCCTGACAAGGAGGAAACCGTTTGCGATTATAGCCCGAGTTGCGACAAGGCTGTCCCGGCCGACCTGCTCCGTAGCTCCTGTAGGGCTGGAGACATTAGCTGGTACAATCCTGCACAGGGTGGATGGTATTCCGTTCGCCAACCACTGCGCCACCCGATATGCGGCCCGGACACTGCGTGAACAGAAAGACAAGAAGCCTGCTGACACTGCTGATCATACTGCTCTCTACAGAACTCCGGGCAGCTGAACGCATCACTCCCTCCTGTATGGCGCAGCCTGTGGATGACACGCCGGCTACCGACCTTTCCGGCAAGGTCAGGATTGCCGCCGACAGCGGAGAAGTGCTGATCGGCAGGGACCTGATCATACTCGACGGGGATGTGGAGATCAGCAACGGGGTGCAGTCGCTGCGTGCCGACGAGGTACGCTACGATTCGAAGAGCCGCAATGCCACGGCAACAGGAAACGTCATCATTGCACAGCCCGGGTTCGAGGTCCGAAGCCGCCGGGCAGCATACGACCTGCCCGGCGAGACAGCCGAACTCGAGAAGGTGAGCTACAGGATCATCGAGCACGGAGGCCAGGGCAATGCGGAGACAGCCACGCTGCGTCGCAAAGGCGCCTCCTCTTTCCAGAATATCAGCTACAGCACCTGCCCCCCGGAGAAGGAAGACTGGAGGATCTCGGCAGAGCGCATCGAGATCGACCGTGACAAGGGGACCGGCAGCGCAGAGGATGCCAGGATGAAAGTGAAGGGAGTCACACTTTTCAAGGTTCCGCGCTTCTTTTTCCCGATCGACGACCGCCGGATGAGTGGCTTCCTGGTCCCGAGACTCGGGTTTTCCACCAATCGCGGCCTGGATCTCATGGTGCCCTACTATTTCAACCTGGCGCCCAACTACGATGCCACGCTCTACCCGCGCATCACCGGAAGTCGCGGTGTCGGCATCGGTGGTGAATTTCGTTACCTGACAGAAAAGCACAGGGGCGAGATATTCGGGGAAATCTTTCCGAACGATCCGAAAGCGCCGGATGACGATGCGACACGTTATGTTTTCGGCTATGACCATTTCGCACGCTTGAACACCCACCTCAGTGGCTATATCGACTACAGCTATGTCTCGGACGATACCTACCTCGAGGACTATGGCAGCCCGCTGGCAATCTCCAGCAGCCGTTACGCCGTGCAAAGAGCCGAGCTCGCCTACGATGAGGAACACTGGCGCAGCTACCTGCGGGTTCAGAATCTGCAGGTCATCGACGCGGAAACCGACCCGGCATATAAGCTCTTGCCCCAGTTCGGCACCCACTGGTATCGCCAGTACGAAAACGGGCTGATCACGCGGCTCGATGCTGAATTGACGAATTTCGACAAGGACGATGACGTCACAGGCGCACGGTTCGATGTGCGCCCGGCCATCGGTGCGGGCTTCCTGCGATCATGGGGGCACATGAGGGCCATGCTCAGTGGAAGATATACCAGCTACGATCTCCAGGACGTCGAACCCGGGGACCCGGCAAGTATCAGCCGCAGCCTCTATTCAGTGTCACTGGATACAGGCCTCTTTTTCGAGCGGCGGATCGACTGGTCAGGCAATAGCGGATACCAGACGCTGGAGCCGCGTCTCTTCTATCTCTATACACCCTATGAGGACCAGTCTGATATTCCCGAATTCGATACCAAGCTGGCGGATTTCACCTTCGCCAATCTATTTCGCGAGAACCGTTTTACGGGCGCCGATCGCGTGGGCGATGCGAACCAGCTGGTGCTTGCGGTCACCTCCCGGTTCATGCAGGACGGAGGCCAGAAGGAGTGGTTTCGAACAAGCATCGGGCAAATCTTCTACTTCGAGGATCGTCTGGTTCAGCCCGATGACCCGGATACGAACCAGCCCTTGCCACCGGAAACGGGGGAATACGGTGCCTTCGTAGCGGAAGTCTATGCCCAGCTCAACGAGATCTGGTCGACAGAATCCGTTGTTGAATGGGACTTCGAACAGGACAGGCTCTACAAGGGAGCCATCCGTGTCAGCTACCACGATACAGAGGCCGACAGATTCCTGAGCGTCGGCTACAAAAAAGACATCAGCCAGTTTGCCGAGTACACGGATCTCTCCTTCCGCTTCCCCATCACCAGCGAACTCAGGGCGATCGGCCGCTGGCAGTACTCACTGGAAGACGACGTCACGCTCGACTTTCTCGGCGGTCTCGAATATGACACCTGCTGCTGGAGCGTCCGCGGAATCGCGCAACGCAATCGCGACAGCTCAGGCAACGGCTACGACACCAACTTCTATTTCCAGCTGGTCCTCAAGGGTCTTGGCAACGTCGGGAAATCCGACATGAACTCATTCCTGTCACGTAATGTCTACGGATTCAACGGCTTCGAATATTTCTAGAGACACCGGGAGTCCGGCGCCCGGCCAGGATGCTGCAACCACTGCCGCCCTGTGCCATTCAGGGTATACTTGGCGGCTGACTCACTCGCAGACCACAAAAACCCGCTTGCGCGAGGTTCAGACATGATGAAACAACTGCTCCTGATCCTGACACTCACTCTCGTCACGGCAGCGCCTGTGCTGGCCGACAGACCGATTGACGAAATCGTCGCTGTTGTCGAAAACGATGTGATCCTGCGTTCCGAGCTCAATCGGGCCCTGCGCGCCTCTCCCCGCCCGTCCGGGGTCTCGAGAGAGGCGCATGAAAAGCGTGTTCTGGATGAACTCATTACCAGCAAGGCACATGAACTCGCCGCTATCAACAGCGGCGTCACGGTGAGCGACGAAGAAATCGACGAGGCCGTGCAGATGATCGCTTCGCGTAACGATATCACTGTCGATTTCCTCAGGCAGGTACTGGCCCAGCAGGGCAAGAGTTACGAGGGTTTCCGCGATGATCTTCGCAAACAACTGCTGCAACGCAATTTCCACCAGAGCCAGCTGCGCAATCTGGTCCAGGTGACAGAATCGGAAATCGACAACTACCTCGCACTCTACGGCAAGAAAGGAGAGGTACGCACGGTCACCCAGACAAAGGCACGGCATATCCTGCTACGCCCGGGCGAGCGGCTCTCCAATGCAACTGCGCAGGCCAAGCTCAACGAGTACCGCGGCCGTATTCTTGCCGGCGAAGACTTCGCATCGCTCGCACGTGCCTATTCCGATGACACGGCGTCGGCCCTCAAGGGCGGCGAACTCGGCTGGCTCGACCCGGACCAGGGAAGCCCCGAGTTCCGGCGCGCCATGGGCCGTCTCAATCCCGGGCAGATCAGCACGCCCTTCAAGAGCTCCTTCGGCTGGCATATCGTGCAGGTCGAGGACCGGCGCAAACACCAGAGTGCCGACACTGCCACGCGTAATGCTGCGCGCGAGGAAATCCAGCAGCGCAAAATCGAGGAGAACCTCGACCTGCTGATCCGCCGCTTGCGCCAGCAGGCTTATGTCGAAGACCGCCTCTACGACGAAAACTACGATTTCTGAGCCCGATGAGTCACCGCATCGCGGTCACCAGCGGCGAGCCGGCAGGTATCGGGCCGGATCTCTGTCTCATGGCCGTCCAGTCTCCCTGCAAGGAACTCGTCTTCATCGGTGATCCGGCCGTGATGGCCGCCCGGGCAGACAGACTCGGGCTGCCGCTGCACCTCAACCTGCTTGATGATCCGGCCTCGCCACTCGAGTCCGGGGCACACACGATGAATCTCCTGCCCGTGACTGCGTCAACGCCTGTTACTGCAGGACACCTTGATCCCGGCAACAGCCGGCACGTACTGGCAATACTCGATGCCGCCATTGACGGCTGCCGCGCTGGAGACTTCGCTGCAATGGTGACGGCGCCGCTCCACAAGGGCGTTATCAACGATGCGGGGATTCCCTTTACCGGCCATACGGAATACCTTGCGGAGAAGACCGCAGGACACCCCGTCATGATGCTCGCCTGCCCGGGACTGCGCGTTGCGCTTGCAACCACGCACTTGCCACTACGCGACGTTGCCGATGCCATCACGAAGGAACTGCTGCTGAAAGTGATGCGTATCCTCCACCATGATCTGCAGACAAAATTTGGCATTCGCGAACCGCGTATCTTCGTCTGCGGACTCAACCCGCATGCGGGCGAGGGAGGCCACCTCGGCACGGAGGAAATCACGACCATTTCTCCCGTACTCGAAGCGTTGCGGGAAGAGGGCATCAGCAGCATCGGCCCCCTGCCGGCCGACACGCTGTTCACGCCACGTTATCTCGACGAGGCCGATGCGGTTCTTGCGATGTACCATGACCAGGGGCTGCCGGTACTCAAGCATATGGGCTTTGGCCGGGCGGTCAACATCACCCTCGGTATTCCACTGATCCGCACCTCGGTCGATCATGGCACAGCACTGGACCTCGCAGGTACCGGTCGGGCGGATGCAGGCAGCATGACGGAAGCCATCAACTATGCACGCAACATGATTCAACAGACAGGAAACCAGGCATGAGCAGAGAAATCATCAACACCGACAAGGCCCCCCGGGCAATCGGCACCTACTCCCAGGCGGTCAAGACGGGTACCACTGTCTATCTCTCCGGCCAGATCCCGCTCGTGCCCGAGACGATGGAGATGGTCGAAGGGGAGATGGACGCACAAATCCGCCGTGTATTCGATAACCTTCAGGCCGTCGCACAGGCAGCAGGCGGCTCGCTTGCCGACATTGCCAAGCTCAACATCTTCCTCACAGACCTTGGCAACTTCGCCCTCGTCAACACCATCATGGCCGAGTATTTCAGCGAGCCCTACCCTGCACGCGCCGCCATCGGCGTGGCGTCGCTTCCGCGCGGAGCGGGGGTCGAAATGGATGCTGTCATGGAACTGGTATAATTTCCCTCCCTTGACCTGACGGCAAACAGCAGATGAGCGACAAGAAACTGTGGGCCGGCCGCTTTAACGAGCCGACTGATGCCTTCGTGGAAGCCTTCACGGCCTCCGTGGAATTCGACCAGCGACTGGCGCCCCAGGATATCGCCGGTTCAATCGCGCATGCGACCATGCTCGCGA
>JARFQQ010000118.1 GCA_029287695.1 Gammaproteobacteria bacterium
GCTTATCAACTGGGCGCGGACCGGTTCCATGTGGCCGATGACTTTCGGCCTGGCGTGCTGTGCTGTCGAAATGATGCACGCTGCTGCATCCCGCTACGACATGGACCGGTTCGGCATCCTTTTCCGCCCGAGCCCGCGGCAATCAGATGTCATGATCGTTGCCGGTACCCTTGTGAACAAGATGGCGCCGGCATTGCGCAAGGTTTATGACCAGATGGCCGAGCCGCGCTGGGTCATCTCGATGGGCTCCTGTGCCAATGGTGGTGGTTACTATCACTACTCCTACGCTGTTGTCCGGGGCTGTGACCGCATCGTGCCTGTGGATGTCTACGTGCCGGGGTGTCCGCCCACGGCCGAGGCGCTGCTTTACGGCATTATGCAACTGCAGAACAAGATCAGGCGCACAAACACCATCGCGCGTTAATCGGAAGGGAGCAACCAATAAATGTCGCTAGAACAGCGCCTGGACGATCTCGTCGACGAACTGGAGGAAGCCTTCGAGGACCAGGAAGTCGAGGGTGTTGGCTTTCATCGCGCCCGTGGTGAGGTGACATTGACGGTGCCGCGGGAAATCTTCAAGTCTGTGATGGCGCTGCTGCGCAAAGGCAAGCCGTTCCAGTTCGACACCCTGATCGATGTCTGCGGTGTCGATCTGTCGGCCTATGGCCAGTCCGAGTGGTCGACCGGCAATTCAGGTTTCAGTCGTGGTGCAGAGCGGGGCGCTTTCTCGCCGGAACCGGAGAACAGGTTTGCATCTGTCTATCACCTGCTCTCGACGATCCATAATCACCGCGTTCGCGTGAAGACGTTGCTGGATTCCGACAAGCCGATCATCGACACGGTCGTGGATCTCTGGAGCGCGGCCAACTGGTTCGAACGCGAGTCGTTTGATCTTTTTGGCATCCTCTACAAGGGGCACCCCGACCTGCGCCGCGTCCTGACCGACTACGGCTTCATCGGTCACCCGTTCCGCAAGGATTTTCCGCTGGAGGGCACAGTCGAGATGCGCTACGACCCCGAGCAGAAGCGTGTCGTCTACGAACCTGTCAGCATCGAACCGCGCACACTCGTGGCCCGTGTCATTCGCGAGGACAGCCGCTACGAAGAGGGCTGGAAGCCCGAAGAGCCTGAAGGGGAAGAAGAGGAGGCTGCCGGCTGATGTCCGAGATTCGCAACTACACCATTAATTTTGGCCCGCAGCATCCTTCCGCGCATGGCGTACTGCGCCTCGTGCTGGAAATGGACGGCGAGGTTGTCGAGCGCGCCGATCCGCATGTCGGACTTCTCCATCGCGGCACGGAAAAGCTTGCCGAGAACAAGCCCTACAACCAGAGTATCGGCTACATGGACCGGCTCGATTACGTCTCCATGATGTGCAACGAGCATGGCTACGTACTCGCGATCGAAAAACTGCTCGGTATCCAGGCGCCGGAACGCGCCCTCTACATCCGCACCATGTTCGACGAGATCACGCGCATCCTCAATCACCTGATGTGGATCGGCACGCATGGTCTCGATATTGGCGCCATGACGGTCTTCCTCTACGCTTTTCGCGAACGCGAGGATCTCATGGATTGCTACGAGGCAGTCTCGGGTGCGCGCATGCACGCCACCTACTACCGCCCCGGCGGCGTCTATCGCGATCTGCCCGGGCAGATGCCGAAATACACGCCCAACCGCTGGGTCGACGAGTCCGAGGTCAAGCGACGCAATGCCAACCGCGAGGGCTCCCTGCTCGATTTCATCGAGGATTTCACTGACCGCTTCCCGAAGCTGGTTGATGAATACGAAACCCTGTTGACCGACAATCGCATCTGGAAACAGCGCACTGTCGGTATCGGCGTCGTCACGCCGGAGCGTGCAAAGAACCTGGGCTTTACAGGACCGATGTTGCGCGGTTCCGGCATCGCCTGGGACCTGCGCAAGAAGCAGCCCTATGCTGCCTACAACAAGGTCGATTTCGATATTCCCGTCGGCACCAATGGCGACTGCTACGATCGCTATCTCGTGCGTGTCGAGGAGATGCGACAGTCCAACCGGATCATCAGGCAGTGCATCGAGTGGCTCAGGGCCAATCCGGGGCCGGTGATGATCGATGACCACAAGATCGCGCCGCCCAAACGCGCCGACATGAAGGATGACATGGAAGCGCTGATCCACCATTTCAAGCTCTTCACCGAAGGCTACTGCCCCCCGCCGGGAGAGGTCTATGCTGCCGTCGAGGCGCCAAAGGGCGAGTTTGGCTGCTACATCGTCTCCGACGGCGCCAACAAGCCCTACAGGCTCAAGGTGCGCGCACCCGGCTTTTCTCACCTGGCCGCGATGGACGAGATGGCGAGGGGGCATATGCTGGCCGACGTGGTCGCCATCATCGGCACCATGGACATTGTATTCGGCGAAATAGACAGGTAACCATGGCAGTCGACAAAAACACACTGTTCAACGAAGAAATCCGTGCCGAGATTGACAGCTGGATTGCCAAGTATCCTGCGGACTGGAAGCAGTCCGCCTGCATGCCTGCGTTGACAATCGTGCAGGAGAGCAACGGCGGCTGGTTGACGTCCGAACTCATGGATGATGTGGCCGCCTACCTCGATATGCCGCCGATCGCGGTCTACGAGGTTGCGACATTCTATTCGATGTACGAACACAAGCCGGTCGGGCGTCACAAGATTTGCCTTTGCACAAACGTCTCCTGCCTCATCAATAACTGCGATTCCATCTACGAGCACCTGAAGAACAAGCTTGGTATCGGGTTCGGCGAAGTGACCGGGGATGGCAGGTTCAGCCTCAAGGAAGTGGAGTGTCTCGGCGCCTGTGGTGGTGCACCCATGATGCAGATCGGCGACAAGTATTACGAAAACCTGACACCGGAGATCGTTGACTCGATCCTGGAGGAGCTCGACTGATGGCCAACGAAGTCTGCTTTCGTACACTTGAGAAATCCGAAGCTCCGTGGAAGATCGACGAGTACCGCAAGCTCGGCGGCTACGAAATGCTGGAGAAGATCATCAGGGAGCAGACGCCTCCCGACGAGATCATCGAGCAGGTCAAGATCTCCAACCTGCGCGGCCGCGGCGGTGCGGGCTTTCCAACGGGGCTCAAGTGGAGCTTCATCAACCGCACCACGCCGGAGGAGAAATACGTCGTCTGCAACTCGGACGAGGGCGAGCCCGGCACCTTCAAGGATCGCGATATCCTGCGCTACAACCCGCACCAGCTCATCGAGGGCATGATTATCTGCGGTTATGTCATTGGCGGGGTCGCAGGCTACAACTACATTCGTGGCGAGTTCGTCGAGCCCACGAGGCGCTTTGAAGCAGCCCTCGAGGAGGCGCGTGCCGCCGGTTATCTCGGCAGGAACATCCTCGGCTCCGGCTGGGACTTCGATTTGCACACGCATCTCGGCGCCGGCGCCTACATTTGTGGCGAAGAAACAGCACTGCTCGAGTCCATCGAGGGCAAGAAGGGGCAGCCACGCTTCAAGCCACCGTTCCCGGCACAGTTCGGCCTCTTCGGCAAGCCGACTGTCATCAACAATACCGAGTCTTTCGCATCCGTGCCGATGATCCTCTCCGAAGGCGGCGAGTGGTTTCGTGACATTGGTGTCGAGAACAGCGGTGGCCCCAAGCTCTTCTCTGTATCCGGCAACGTAAACAGGCCGGGCAACTTCGAGGTGCCGCTCGGCACGCCCTTCAGCGAGCTGCTCGACATGGCGGGGGGCATGCGTGACGGTCGCAAGCTCAAGGCCGTGATTCCCGGCGGTTCATCAGCGCCTGTCATCCCGGGCGACATCATGATGGACCTCAACATGGATTACGACAGCATCCAGAATGCCGGCTCCATGCTCGGATCGGGAGCCGTAATCGTCATGGACGATACCAACTGCATGGTCAAGGTGCTCGACCGCATCTCCTACTTCTACTACGAAGAGTCCTGCGGCCAGTGCACGCCCTGTCGCGAGGGAACGGGCTGGATGCATCGCGTGATACACCGTATCGAAACCGGCAAGGGCAAGCCGGAGGATCTCGACCTGCTCGTGGATGTTGCTGCCAAGATCGCGGGCCGCACTATCTGCGCGCTCGGTGATGCCGCCGCGCTGCCGGTCGCAAGCTTTATCCAGCATTACCGCGACGAGTTCCAGTACCACATCGATCACAAGAAGTGCATGGTTTAGGCAATGTCAGAAGAACAGACCATCACAATCCACGTAGACGGCCAGGCGCTCGAGGCGAAAGCCGGGCAGATGCTGATCGAAGTGACAGATGCGGCAGGTATCACGGTGCCGCGTTTCTGTTATCACAAGAACCTCTCCATTGCGGCCAACTGCCGGATGTGCCTGGTCGAAGTGGAGAATGCGCCCAAGCCGTTACCGGCCTGTGCGACGCCATGCATGGATGGCATGAAAGTCTTTACCAGGTCGCCCCTCGCCCGCGAGGCGCAAAAGGGCACCATGGAATTCCTGCTGATCAACCATCCGCTCGACTGTCCGATCTGCGACCAGGGGGGCGAATGCGAGCTCCAGGACGTGGCCCTCGGCTATGGTGGCGATGTCTCGCGTTTCACAGAGCGCAAGCGTGTTGTTCCCGATCCCGATATCGGTCCGCTCGTAGCGACCGATATGACGCGTTGTATCCACTGCACGCGCTGTGTCCGATTCGGACAGGAGATCGCCGGTTTGCGCGAACTCGGAGCAACCGGTCGCGGCGAGCACACCACAATCGGCACCTACGTGGCCCATGCCATGAGTTCCGAGCTCTCGGGCAATGTCATCGACCTCTGCCCTGTTGGCGCGCTGACCTCCAAACCCTTCCGCTTCCAGGCGCGGTCCTGGGAGATGAGCCAGCATGCAACCATTGCGCCACATGACTGTGTCGGCTCCAGCATCTATGTCCACAAACGCCGCAGCGACATCCTGCGCGTCGTCCCGAAAGAAAACGAGACAGTCAACGAGACCTGGATATCGGACCGGGACCGTTACAGCTACACCGGGCTGGAGCACCCTGATCGCCTCACCGTGCCGATGGTCCGCGACAACGGGAAATGGAGCGAGGCAACCTGGGAAGAGGCTCTGAGGCGGGCTGCAGACGCCATCGCAATCACACGTGGCGGCGAGGATAATTTAGGAACGCTGGTTTCTCCCTCTGCCACGCTCGAGGAGATGGCACTCGCTGCGAAGATCACGCGCGCCATGGGCAGCAGGGCGATCGATCACCGTCTCATGCAGGCTGATTTCCGTCACAGGCAGTCGACGCCCTGGCTCGGAATGACACTCGCGGATCTCGAAAAGGCTGATGCCGTCCTGCTCGTTGGATCCAACGCACGCAAGGAACAGCCCCTCGTCAACCACCGCATCCGAAAGGCAGCGCTGAGAGGCGCGGCCGTGATGGCTGTCAATCCTGTTGATTTCGACTTCAACTACGCGCTGGCACACTCGGTTGTCGCAGCCCCATCGGCCCTGGCGGGTGCGATCGACAACGCCGACATAAAATCGGTTCTGTCGGAGGCCGGCAATGCCGTCGTGCTCGTTGGCGAAACAGCTACCTCCTGTCCCGATTACAGCCTGATTTGCAAGGCTGCTGCCGACCTGGCACTGGCGACCGGCTCGGCACTCGGCTTCCTGACTGCAGGCGCCAATACCGCCGGTGCCTGGATGGCCGGCGCAGTCGATGCAGACGCCAGCGCTCCGGTCACCGAGACTGCACGGCGCGGCTGGATGCTGGTTGGTATCGAGCCCGAGTTCGACTGCATCCGGGGCAGACAGGCCTCCGAGGCAATCGCTCGCAGCAGCAATGTTGTCGCATTGACGGCCTGGCGCACGCCGGCTCTCGAGGAGACAGCAACCGTCATGCTGCCGATCGGGCATTTCACGGAAACATCAGGAACTTATGTCAACTGCCAGGGTGACAGACAGGCCTTTACAGGCATCGTCGAGCCCAGAGGTGATGCGCGCCCGGCCTGGAAGGTGCTGCGAGTGCTCGGCAATCTGCTCGATGTCGAGGGCATGGAATACAACAGCAGTGAGGAAATTCGTGACGAGGTATTTGCCAATGTCTCCGAACTCACGGCCAACAGCGTGACACTCGATGGCGCCTGGCAGAACGAAGCTGCAGCGGGCCTCGAGCGTATCGCAACGCCTGCCCCCTATATGACAGACGGCATCACACGTCGTGCAACACCGCTGCACGCGACGGTTGACGGGGTCTGGGGGATCTCCATGAGCCCTGCGACAGCCTCGAATCTCGGTATTGCCGAGGGTGACAGCGTCGTGCTGAAGCAGGGAGAGGGCAGCGC
>JARFQQ010000154.1 GCA_029287695.1 Gammaproteobacteria bacterium
CCATTTGATGAGAAATTTTTACTTTTGTCCGGGACAAATGCAATCAGATTTCCGGATTGCCTGTACATATCCTGCTCAGTCGCCGGATTCAGGCTCTAAAGCTGCTAACCCGTATTTGACCGGGACTCTGACGAGGTAAAGAGCATGCGAGTGACAGGACACGGTTCCCCACCTCGTTGAAACAGCATGCTCAGGGATAGCGCGCGCCGTTCGACGACAGCCAGTCGTCGATGAGGATCAGGGTTTTCTCAATCTGCTCCAATGGCGTGTAGAAATGCGGGGACATTCGGATTCCGCCGCCGCGCAGGGCACAGAAGACGCCTGCATCCTGCAAATGCCTGAAGAGACCGGAGTTATCGCGGCGCGTCAGACTGAAGCTCAGGATACCTGATCGCCGGCCTGCAGATGCATCACTCAGGACGGCGACACCCGGCATCCCCCCAAGGCCGCATCGCAGGCGCTCTGTTCTCTCTGATACGGACGCCCAGACAGCATCGAGCCCATACTCCAGCAGTAACCCCACGCTGGCAGAGAGTGCATGTATGCCGAGCATGTTCGGACTGCCGCATTCGAACCGTCTTGCCGTGCTCGCAGGCGTAAAATTTTCGGCCTCGTAATCAGACATCTCCTGGGCCATATGCCAACCGTACTGGGTGAGCCTGAGTTGCTCCTGCAACTCTTCGCGGATGTAGAAAAAACCGAGACCCTCCGGCGCCAGAAGCCACTTGTGACCATCGGCCGTGGCGAAGTCAGCCTTGATCTGGCGGAGGTCGAGCGGAAGCACACCAGCCTGCTGTATCGCATCAACACAGAAGAGAATGCCATTGTCACGACAGTGGCGGCCCAGTCTTTCAAGATCCATGCGGAAACCGCTTGCGTATTGCACGGCACTGACGGTCATGAGGCGCGTCTTCCCGTCACACAATGCGATCAGGGCGGCTTCGGGATCCTCTTCACAGCACAGAAGATCCAGCTGCCGGAACTCCACCCCGCTACGCTGCAATGCCAGCCAGGGGAAGCGGTTCGAGGGAAATTCCTGCCGGATGCCGACGATATTGTCGCCGTGGCGCCACTCAATGCCTGCAGCAACATGAGAGAGACCTTCCGAGGTGTTCTTGACGAACGCAATTTCCGAGACCGATGCCGCGTTGAGCAACTCGCGCAGCTGTTCCCGCAGCCTCTGCCCGGTCTCGACCCACTCCCCGTAGGCAAGAGATCCCCGCAGCAGGTTCTCGTCGGCAAAGGTCTTGACAGCATCAGCGGTGACGCGCGGCCAGGGACTGACAGCAGCATGGTTGAGATGAATAAGCTTCCCGGTGACCGGAAATTCTGCAATCGGATCGATCATGGTCTGCTCTTGTTGCCATGGAGAGTTCCTGCACATCCCCACCCGGGGGCATGTCTCGACAGGAGAAACAATTTGTAACAGTTAAAGCAGCCCGGTGAAACAGTTAAGCAACACCTTTCACCTACTATTACTGACAAGGACATTACGACCAACGACAGCGGAAAGCATGTCAAGGCAAGAGGCGGTCAGAGACGATAACATTTTCCAAGCACCGGTCCGGAGCATGAACTCCCACCTACAGCTCCCTTTCCAACAAGGACTTTTCCGGACCGGTTTTTTATTCAACGGCATGGAGCGAGGTCAGACAGGCCTCGCTTCGTGCATCATGCGTCCGGTCAGGTCGCAGAAGCCGCTCGACAGGGTTTCAGGATGATTTTTCCGATCGCCCTGCCAGCCGATCCTGCTCGCGAAACCAGGCCATTTTCTCGGCGACCTTGATCTCGAGACCGCGATTCACAGGTCGATAGTAGGAACGCTCGCCAAGCGCTTCGGGGAAATAGGACTCTCCGGCAGCATAGGCATCCGGCTCGTCGTGTGCATAGCGGTATGCCTTGCCATAGTCGAGTTCCTTCATGAGTTTTGTCGGCGCATTGCGCAGGTGCAGTGGCACGTCGAGTGAACCGGATTCGCGTGCATCGCGCATCGCCGCCTTGAAGGCCATGTAGACAGCATTGCTCTTTGCTGCGATGGCCATGTAGACAACAGCCTGGGCGATAGCCAGTTCTCCCTCCGGGCTGCCAAGCCGTTCCTGAACATCCCATGCATCCAGGGCAACCCGCAAGGCACGGGGGTCTGCATTGCCGATATCCTCGGAAGCCATGCGAACCACGCGACGTGCGACATAGAGGGGATCACAGCCGCCATCAAACATGCGGCAGAGCCAGTATAGCGCTGCGTCCGGTGAAGAACCGCGCACCGACTTGTGCAGGGCGGAGATCTGGTCATAAAAGCTTTCACCGCCCTTGTCGAAACGTCGAACGCGCCCGGCTACGATGCCCTTGACTGTCTCGTGCCCGATGCAGCCATCCTCGGCCAGATCGGATGCGATCTCCAGCAGGTTAAGCGCACGACGGGCATCACCATCAGCCGCCTCGGCAATAAGCTCGAGGTCGCTATCCTCGATAACGAGTTTGCGCGCCCCCAGCCCACGCGCGCTATCTCCGATTGCTGCGCGCAGAACCGACAGGATTTCATCACTGCCGAGGGACTTGAGAACATAGACACGTGCCCGTGAAAGCAGCGCATTGTTGAGTTCAAAGGAGGGGTTTTCCGTCGTCGCACCGACAAAGACAATGGTGCCGTCCTCGACATGCGGCAGGAAGGCATCCTGCTGTGACTTGTTGAAACGGTGTACCTCATCGATAAACAGGACTGTCGTTCGTCCCTGGCCATGCAGGGATTTCGCGTGCTCGACAGCCGCCCTGATCTCCCTGACACCGGAGAGCACGGCGGAAAGCTTGATGAACTCTGCGCCCGAATGGTGTGCAAGCATTTGCGCGAGGGTCGTCTTGCCAGTGCCGGGCGGTCCCCAGAAGATCATGGAGTGGAGGCGGTCGTTCTCGATCGCCTGCCTCAGGGGCGTGCCCTCGCCGACAACCGATTGCTGGCCGACGAATTCGTCGAGCGTGCGGGGCCGCATCCTGTCGGCGAGCGGGCGAAAACCCTCTTCCGTGCCTTCGAAAAGGTCAATGCTCCCAGACATCGAAACCGGGTGGTGCTTCAAACTTGAACAGTGAAGCATTGAGACGCGGATTGCGCGTCGTATTCGTAAACCTGAAACGCGTGGTCTGGTTAAACTTGTCAGTCATTTCGAGGCGCTTTAGCTGGTTACCCTCAAAAGCGACACTGACCTGCTCCATCTGGCTATCCTCGTCCTTCGGGATCAGCCGGGTCCACTGCAGGCCGTCTGCCTCGTAGTCTCGCTGGATACTGAAGTGTTTTTCTACGCCCCCCCTGCCCGAAAGCAGTTGTGCAGGCGTTCCCCTGAGTGCTCTTTGCTGGGACTGGTGAGATACCTGGTCGAGGTCACGATCAAGCAGCCAGACGCGTTTACCATCTGCTACGATAAGCTGGGCGTCATCGCCCCTGTAATCCCAGCGAAAACGTCCCGGTCGCTTGAGGTAGAACACACCGTAGACGGGCGCGGTTAAACCGGAACCACTCTCCACGATCTGCTCGAAATCAGCCTGAAAGGTTTGCAGGCCGTCCAGAAACTCGTCAATCTTGTGCGCGGATGCCTGTGATGCAAACAGCAGCATCAGGCCGGCGGCGATCAGGAATCGCATATTCATTAATCCTCGATGGGCGGAGGCGCAAGCACTTTCCGGGAACCATTGGTCTCAGGCGGGGAGACGATACCGATACGTTCCATCTCCTCGATGAGGCGTGCCGCCCTGTTGTAACCGATTTTCAAACGTCGCTGCACGCCGGAAATGGATGCACGACGCGACTGGGTCACGATCTCGACGGCCTCGTCGAACAGCGGATCGCTGTCCTCGACATCCGAACTGACACCGGCGGCTTCAGGGGATAGACCGGGAATCGCCTCGGAAGGTTCCTCCAGAATCTCCTCGAGATAATTCGGTTCACCGTATTTCTTGAGGAATTGCACAACCGCATGCACCTCGTGGTCATCGACGAATGCGCCATGGACACGTTGTGGAATACTCGCGCCGGGTGCGAGGTAGAGCATGTCACCATGGCCGAGCAGGTGCTCCGCGCCCTGCTGGTCAAGAATCGTGCGGGAATCGACACGCGACGAGACCTGGAAAGCGATGCGGCTGGGGACATTGGCCTTGATGAGTCCCGTGATGACATCGACCGAGGGACGCTGGGTGGCAAGCAACAGGTGGATACCGGCAGCACGTGCTTTTTGCGCAAGGCGGGCGATGAGCTCCTCGACCTTCTTGCCGACAACCATCATCATGTCGGCAAACTCGTCAATCACCACGACGATAAAGGGCATCTTCTTGAGCACCGGAATCTCCGGGGGCTCCGCATCCTCATCCAGGAGGCTGTTCGGATCCACCTTGAAGAGAGGATCCCTGACCGGCACACCGGCTTTTTCACCATCACGTATCTTCTTGTTGTATCCGGCGATGTTGCGCACGCCGAGCGCAGCCATGAGCCTGTAGCGGCGTTCCATCTCTGCAACACACCAGCGTAGCGCATTGGCCGATTCCGACATATCTGTCACGACGGGACAGAGCAGATGGGCGATACCCTCATAGACCGAGAGCTCGAGCATCTTGGGGTCGATGAGGATCAGACGGACCTCATCGGGCTTCGCCTTGAAGAGCAGGCTCAGAATCATCGCGTTGACAGCGACAGACTTGCCCGCGCCGGTCGTACCGGCGACAAGCGCATGCGGCATCTTCGCAAGATTCGCGACAACGGGATTACCGGCAATATCCTTGCCCATCCCAAGTGTCAGCACAGATTTCGAGTGATCGTAGACCTCGGAGCGCAATACCTCGCTCAGATAGACGATCTCGCGATGCTCGTTCGGGATCTCGATCCCTATGACCGATTTGCCGGGAATGTTTTCGACAACACGCACGCTGATGGTAGACATGGCACGCGCGAGGTCGCTGGCCAGGGAGGAGACCTTGCTGGCTTTGATGCCTGCAGCGAGATCGAGTTCGAACAGCGTGACCACAGGGCCCGGATGCACGGCAACGACACTGGCATCGATCTTGAAATCTGCCAGCTTGAGCTCGAGCAGGCGCGACATGCCCTTGAGCGCCTCGTCCGAGAGCTGCTGTCCGGAGTGGCGAGGCTCATCGAGCAACGCCAGCGGAGGCAGCTCGCTGTTCGGTTCCGGCTCGAACAGCGTCACCTGCTTCTCTTTTTCGACACGCTCGCTCTTCTCGATCTTCTGGACCTTTGGCTGGATCGTGGGCGGCGTGCGACTCTCGGATTTCTTGCGCTCGATGTTGAGCGCATTAACCCGCTCCTCCTTGAGGCGCTGGGCCTCTTTTGCCTC
>JARFQQ010000204.1 GCA_029287695.1 Gammaproteobacteria bacterium
GTCATTGCTGTTGTCCCGATTGTCACCCACCGCGAAATAGTTTCCCTCGGGTACCGTGACCGGGCCGTGAGCGAGAAAGGTGCACTGGGGACTCGGGAAATCGGGGCGACGCTCGTCGATCAGGATCTCGTGCCTGGTACCTGCCAGATTCTCGCTGGCATGCAGGCTGCCGTTATAGTTCGCCCCCTCTCCCGTGCCCTCGTAAGGCCCGATCAACTCGACAGGCTGTGGCTCTCCGTTAATATAAAGTGTTTTGTTGCGATATGCGACCGTATCACCGGGAATGGCAACGATACGCTTGATGAAATCGGTCTTGTCATCGACAGGGTAACGGAAAACAGCAACGTCGCCACGCTCGGGCGAGCCTGTATCGAGTATCTTGCTGTTTGCCACCGGCAGGCGCAAGCCATAGGAAAACTTGCTGACGAGAATGAAGTCGCCAACGAGCAGGGTCGGCATCATGGAACCCGACGGAATCCTGAAGGGTTCGCCGATGAAGGAGCGAATAAGCAGCACGATCAGCACGACGGGAAAAACCGAACGCGAGATATCCACGACCAGCGGGAGTTTGCCGGTACGTTTCCGGGCAAAAACAAGCTTGTCGACGAGCAGTATCACGCCCATGACGAGGGTTGCGATGACGAGAATCAGTCCAATGTTCATTGCGATAATCTATCCAGCTTTCGGTAAGAGGCGGATGGCCGATCGCATCAGCTGTCCTGCCCGACCTTGAGAACGGCAAGAAAGGCATCCTGCGGAATATCGACCTTGCCTATCTGTTTCATGCGTTTCTTCCCCGCTTTCTGCTTCTCGAGCAGCTTGCGCTTGCGCGTAATGTCTCCGCCATAACACTTCGCAGTGACATTCTTGCGCAACGCCTTGACTGTCGAGCGCGCGATGACCTTGCTGCCGATCGCGGCCTGGATCGCGACCTCGAACATCTGGCGCGGGATCAACTCTTTCATCTTCTCGGTAAGTTCACGTCCCCGTGACTGCGCGTTCTCATGATGCACGATGGATGACAGCGCATCGACCTTCTCGCCGTTGATGAGAATATCGATCTTGACCAGCGGCGCAGCCTGGAAACGGCGGAACTCGTACTCAAACGAAGCATAGCCACGGCTGACGGATTTCAGCCGGTCGAAAAAGTCGAGCACCACCTCGTTCATCGGCAGTTCATAGGTAATCTGTACCTGGCCACCGAGATACTGCATGTTCTTCTGTACACCGCGCTTTTCGATGCAGAGCGTGATCACGGGCCCGAGCATGTTTTGCGGCACGAGGATGGTGGCCTCGATGACAGGCTCGCGGATCTCCTCGACCTTCGACGGATCCGGCAGTTCGGCCGGATTATCGATCTTGACGACATCTCCGTCGCGCATGAGCACCTCGTAGACAACGGTCGGCGCGGTGGTGACGAGATCGAGATCGTATTCACGCTCGAGGCGCTCCTGCACGATTTCCATGTGCAGCATACCGAGAAAGCCGCAGCGAAAGCCGAAACCGAGCGCTTGCGAAACTTCGGGCTCGAAGTAGAGCGCAGCATCATTCAGACGCAGCTTCTGCAACGCCTCCCGCAGATCCTCGTAGTCATCGGAACTCACGGGATAGAGACCCGAGAAGACGCGCGGGCGCATCTCCTCGAACCCGGGCAGCGGCTTGCTCGCCTTGTTGTCCGTGTGCGTGATGGTATCGCCCACCGGCGCGCCATCGATTTCCTTGATGCCGGCGATGAGGAAGCCGACCTCGCCCGGCCCCAGGTGGCCTGTCGCCGTCTGCTTTGGCGTGAAGATACCGACATTGTCGACCTGGTGCGTGCGCCCGGTCGACATGATGGTGATCTTGTCCTTCTTGCTGATACTGCCGTTGACAACACGGATCAGCGAGATGACACCGACATAGGGATCGAACCAGGAGTCGACGATGAGTGCCTGCAAAGGAGCACTTTCGTCACCCTCCGGAGGAGGAACGAGCTCGACGAGCTGCTCGAGCAGCTCGTCGATGCCAACCCCTGTCTTGGCGCTGACACGCAACGCGCTTTGTGCGTCGATGCCGATGATCTCCTCGATTTCGTTGATCACACGCTCGGGTTCTGCAGAGGGCAGATCGATCTTGTTGAGCACGGGAATCACCTCGAGTCCCTGCTCGATAGCCGTGTAGCAGTTGGCCACGCTCTGTGCTTCAACACCCTGGGCCGCATCAACGATCAGCAGCGCGCCCTCGCAGGCTGCCAGCGAGCGGGAAACCTCGTAGGAGAAGTCGACATGCCCCGGCGTATCGATGAAATTCAGCTTGTAGATCTCGCCGCTGTTTGCCGTGTATTCGAGCGTGACGCTCTGGGCCTTGATGGTAATTCCACGCTCACGCTCGAGGTCCATGGAATCCAGCACCTGCTCAGACATCTCGCGCTCGGCCAGTCCGCCGCAGATCTGGATAAAACGATCTGCGATGGTCGATTTGCCATGATCGATATGGGCAATGATGGAGAAATTGCGGATGTGGCTGAGGTCGGTCATGCAGTCAGGATGATGCTCGGACGGACAGGCGTGAAGAGAGCTGTCCCGGAAAAAGCGCAATCATAGCAAAGATCCGTACCCTGCTGGAGTCTTTCGCGTGCTGTCCGGCAACGAAGCGGGACTCTGTGAAACAACACCGGACCGGGGCGAAGTGGCGGGTGGAGCGTTACTCCTCACCGGTGTCGTCATCTCCCTGGAGTTCCAGCATGGGCACGCTTTGTACCGCGCTGCCGGCGATTCCCTTCACGGAGCTGTGCATGTGCGTCGTATTCAGCAGTACTTTCCGAATCTGCTTTTCGCGTTTTTTCCAGATACCCTGCATGGCGCGCTTCTCGGATTCGAGGTCCGCCTGCATCTGGGTAAAACCCTCGACGATCGCCTCGACCTGCATGCGGAACTCGTTCCCGGTCAGGTAGTCGTAGAGCATGTCCATTTTGTCGCCCCGGTTTTCCTGGGAAGAGACTGCCTGGTCGAGCCGGATGAGGCTCTCGCGCAACACAGCAGAGAGCCCCCGGAATTCCTCGAAGGTGCAGATCCAGACTCCCTCCCTGAGTCCCATGCGCTCCATGTCCGATGGCATCGCAGCGGTCACGAGCACGCCCATATCGGCGCCTTTTTCGCGAATGTCATGCTTGAAC
>JARFQQ010000209.1 GCA_029287695.1 Gammaproteobacteria bacterium
ATCGCAGCCGCTGGCTTATAACAAGGACAACCAGGAAGACAAGGAGCCGCTGTTCGACACGGTCGACAACATTCGCGGCTCACTGAAGATCTTTGCCGACATGATCCCTGCTATCAGCTGCCGTCGCGACAACATGCGCGCCGCGGCCATGAAAGGCTTCGCCACGGCAACTGATCTCGCCGATTACCTCGTGGTACGCGGCATCCCGTTTCGCGATGCCCACGAAATCGTCGGAAAGGCAGTTGCCCTCTGTGTCGACAAAGGCTGCGACCTCCCGGAACTCACTCTCGACGAACTCCGGGATTTCTCGGACAGGATTCAGGAGGATGTCTTCGAGGTGTTGACACTCGAGGGGTCGGTAGCAGCCCGCGACCATATCGGCGGTACAGCGCCCGCGCAGGTGCGCGCAGCGATTGCGCGCGCGAGGTCAGGAATCCGCGACTGATTGCGGGCTCACTCCAGCCGCAAAGGCCTGATCAGGCGTTTTCCCGAATCTTTTCAAGCGACTCGTTGTTGACGCAGAAACCGAGGTCGACATCCTGACTCACGGTCTCTGATGAGAGCGTCTCGTCACAGAGGTGCTTGTCGCCACAACCATCGCATTTCTCCATGTGCGTCCGTATCTCCCTTGCTTGCTGCTGGTGCAGATAGGCACTCTTGTCGATACCGAGAAAGCCGAGCATTTTCGACAGGCGCAGGGAAGCGAGTTCTCTGTTGAGCCGATTGCGATAGTCATGGCCACGAACCAGGTTACGGCCAATCACGACAGGCATCATCACGACGACCGCCATCACCAGCGCAGCCAGAAAAAGTGTACCGAGAAGACTGCCAACACCCATTGAAAACGTCATGCAGATTACCTTTGGAAAGGGTTTGAAATTCCGGGCATTATGGCGGGGCCCTGCATGATAAAAATTGATACCGATCAATCCGGCAATATATCAATACATCCTGATAATCTGATTTGCAGCGCCTGCAGGCCGATGAAGAGGGACAGATGGTTCCGCAGGTGGCAGAATCAAATTGACCGGCAACGCTTTGGAAACAGAATTCTGCATGCAATACACCACGCTCATCGACACCCAATCACTTCACGAGAACCTGGATGCTGATGACCTTGTGATTATCGATTGCCGTTTCGACCTCATGCATCCCGGCGCCGGTGAACAGGAGTGGAAAGACTCCCATATCCCGGGATCAGGCTATGCACACCTGGACCGGGATCTCTCCGCCCCTGTGACTTCCACGGTTGGCCGCCACCCCCTGCCACGGCCGGAGACCTTCGCCAAAACACTCGAAAGCCGGGGTATCGGCAACCAGTCACAGGTCGTGGCCTATGACGCCTCGGGTGGTGCCTATGCAGTACGACTCTGGTGGATGATGCGCTGGCTTGATCATCATCGCGTGGCCGTGCTCGATGGTGGCTGGCAAAAATGGATCGCCGAGAACCGCCCGGTGGATCATACAGAACCGGTCGTGCAGCCGCGCCACTTCGATTATCACGCCGATGACGACCAGTGGTTCACCACGCCTGAAATCAAGACCGAACTTGCTAACGGCTATATCATCCTCGTCGATGCCAGGACGACCGAGCGCTTCCAGGGGATAGAGGAGCCCATCGACCCCGTCGCCGGGCATGTTCCGGGAGCGGTTAATTACCCCTACCAGCAGAACCTCGATGACGACGGCTGTTTTCTGTCACCAGATGAACTGAAAAAACGCTACAAGGATTTTCTCGGAAACATCGACCAGCACCATGTGGTGCACATGTGTGGCTCGGGGGTGACGGCATGCCATAACCTGCTCGCTATGGAGCACGCCGGGCTATCGGGCTCGCGCCTCTATCCCGGTAGCTGGAGTGAGTGGATCCGGACGGAAAAACCGGCTGGATGACATCGCTCTGGATACTCTTCAGTTCCAGCTTCCTGGCATCGACCCTGCTTCCCGGTGGCTCGGAAGCACTCTTCCTCTATAGCCTGTCGGAAGCGCTGCATCCGGCCTGGCTCATCGTGTTGGTGGCAACCGCCGGGAATACTCTCGGAAGCCTGACGAACTGGCTCATTGGCTGGCTGGTTGCACGAAAGCGGCCACTCGTCAGCGATGGCGACAAAAAGGCACTGGCAAGAATCGAACGTTACGGTAGCCCGGTACTTCTACTGGCATGGTTGCCTGTCGTCGGCGACCCGTTGTGTCTTGCCGCCGGCTGGGCAGGGGTCCCCCTGTTGCGCGCCACAGTATTCATATTACTCGGGAAGCTCGGACGCTACCTTGCTCTCTATGCACTCTGGTAACTGGAAGATCCTGCAGGCGCCAGCCGGTAAGAAGAGGATCACGTCATGCAAGGAGCGTATCAGGCTTTTTGTAACCGCAGCGCATTGATCACGACCACCAGCGAACTCAGTGACATGCCAATTGCAGCGCCCCAGGGCGGTATCACGCCGGCCGCGGCAAAGGGGATCGCAAGCAGGTTATAGCCAGCAGCCCAGCCGAAATTCTGCATGATGTTGCGGCGCGTCTTCCGGGCAAGCCTGCGCGCATCTGCGAGTACCGATGGATTGTCACCGAGGATCAGGAAATCACTGCTGTTGTTGGCAAGATCCGTTGCATCGGCAAAGGAGACAGAGGCGTCGGCCAGCGCCAGTGTTGGCGCGTCGTTGATGCCATCGCCGAACATGGC
>JARFQQ010000064.1 GCA_029287695.1 Gammaproteobacteria bacterium
CGCGATTCCAGCCTCGTTGCCTCGTCGTTCGATGAGCGCGACCCGGCAGTCAAGGCGATGCTCAAGATGGCGATCGACGCCTGCCGCAAGCAGGGCAAGTATGTCGGCATCTGCGGCCAGGGCCCGTCCGATCATCCCGAACTGGCAGAGTGGCTCATGGAGCAGGGCATCAGTAGCGTTTCACTGAATCCGGATACCGTTCTCAGTACCTGGCTCAGACTCGCGGGACAAACCGGATGAACAGCGGACCGGAGAGAGGAACCTTCAAGGGTGCCTTGCTCACGGATGTCGACGATACACTGCTGAAGTCCGGCTTCCGTCCCGGAGACGAATGGATCGGGGAACTCGCCGGTTTTGTCAGTAAACTCAAAAGCCACGGTATCCTCTGGGCGCCCGTGAGTGGCGTCGCCCTCGGCAAGATGGGTCCGCGCATGCTCTACCGCCTGCCGGAAGAGCTGCTCAGCCATGTCTATTATTTTGGCGGTGAGGGAAGCACCAGGAGCCACTATGACGTGGCCAGCGGCAAGTGGGTCGACGACCCGGTCTTCAAGCGACACTTCAGTGATGCTCAGGCACTCGCGGTCATCGGCGAGCAAGAGTTGCGAGCCTGGTTCGCCCACCACTATCACACAGACGATCTGCATGATGCGCGCATCGACGGGCATATCGCGGATGCACAGGCGACCATCGAGAAGAAAGGTTTCGCCGGGATGCCATGCATCGTCGATCAGATGAAGGCAAAGCTCGAGGAACATGGTTTCGACAGCACCAGGTCAGAAACCTATTTCCGCGGCGGCGCGCTGAGCTGGATGATGTTTGGTGACATCTCCGTGCAACACTACAAAGGCGAGCGCGAGACACAGGTGCGTATGGCCATCAGCCATTTCATCCGCGACAGGCTCGAGGAGCTCGACCACCTCCGGGCACTTGGTGACAATGGCATCGGCATGCCCTACATGCATGCGACACGCGGCATCAAGCTGGTCCTGATGGGAAATGACAAGGGCAGGGCGGCAGAGGAGTTGCATCATGTCATGGGTATACCGGCCGACCATATCCTCTTTGTCGGCAACGAACTCTTCGATGGTGGCAATGATGATACGGTGCGCCGTGTCGAGGATGTCGTGCTGCTGTCAGTCGGTGAGAAAGAGGATCCGGGCGTCATCGACGGTGGCGTGCAGGTCGGCGCCAACAGGCACTGGATGGACTGGATCGTTGCAGAGCTCGATCGGGGCGTTGAATGGCCCGAGATCCTGAAGCAGCTGCCTGCCGAAGCCGAGAGAAAGCTTGTCACGGACCGTGTCACTGCCCAGCTCGGTTACGCATCGAAAACTTCCGTCTGGCACGGCCGGATGGCGGAGACGATACCTGTCGAGGTGCTGACCCGTTTGCTTCTGAAACACCGGCAGGCCTACGCAGACAACCGTCAGGTACTGGTTGCGATGCGGCGCATCCAGTACGAAATGGTCTCGCGGCTCGCGTCGCTCGAGCGCTACCATTACGACGAGGCCATCAAGATGGCGCGCGGACTATTGCGCAGCAGCGATGGCAACGTCGACGAGCAGAGAGTGGCAAGAGCAGGCGAACTGATCCGTCTGCTGTTGCCTGAACTCAAGCTCTCATTGACGAAAATCTTCATCGATCGACACGATCTCGGCAACAACACTGTGCACAAGTATCTCGATGGTGCTGATACCCTCGATGCCGTACGTGAGGCCGTTGCAACACTGATCCGGACCAGTGCCGATGTCGAGGATCCGCAACCGGAACTGGATCGGCTCGAGGAGACTGTTGGCAAATGGATGCAACGCATCAACGATGCCTTCGACCTCTATCTCGAGCATTATCGCCAATGGAAAAATGAGCAGCAGCGTATCGAGCAGGCCATTGTCTCCGAACCGCTCTCCCGGCCTCTTCTCGATCGTATCTCGCCCGATGAGCTATTTCGTTTCTTCAAGTGGATGATTCCTCGCGTCGGGGACCTCCCGCATCTGAAGGATCTCGACAAGCCTACCATTGTCCTCGTCACGGGCACATCGGGCGTTGGCAAATCGACGATTGCAAAGCAGATATCGAAACAGCTTGGTATTCCGACAGGCTTTTCATCCGATATTGCCTGCCGTGCAGTCATGCGCGAGGCCAGCAGTTTCCTGCTCGGCGGTGAAAAGGCGAGGGAACTCTTTCCCGAACTCTACGGTTCCTCGTTCGATGTCGATTCACTCGAGTGGTTCTATGGCCATGCGCTCATGACCATGGTTGGTGTCACTGGCAGCATCGACCGCCTTGTCAAGGAGAACGTCTCGGCCGTGATTGACGGCGTGGCGCTGATTCCCGGAACCCTGCCGGAGATCTGCTTCGAGAAGGCCAACATCGTCTGGATCGTCGCCTGCGTGCGCGAGGAGACGCAGCACTTCGAACGCCTTGGCATGCGTGACGAAACCGGCGTTGAGCGCGGTGGTGCCGATCGTTACAAGGAGCGCTTCAGGGCGATCCGCAACAACCATGACAGGCTCGTGCAGATGGGTGAACGGGCGGGTGTGCTCGTTGTCGACAACAGCGGTGATTTAAAAGTCGCGCTGGAAGATGTGCTCGGGCGTGTACGCGATCCTTTCGCTGACCGTGGCCTGCCCGTCGATGACGAGGTGCGCGAGCGTACCTGGAACAGTCTGCACGAAAGAACGACATGGGAAATTCAGAGTGATATGCAATGATCAGAGCGTTCCTGATGGCGATTGCTTTACTTGCGGCCGCAGGCTGCTCGCATTTTGGCGAAAATCCGCCTGATATTGATTATGTCTGCGCCAGCGGTGAGCGGGCTGTGGCATCCTATCCGTCCCCTGAAACAGCTGTTCTGTCGTACCGGGGAGAGAAGCATCGCCTGCAACGCGCCAGGTCCGGAAGCGGTGCGCGTTATGCAGGCAAGAGCATCGCCTGGTGGACCAAAGGGAGTGAGGCCTCGCTGTTTGCCATCGAGAGTGATGGATCGATGGGAGAACGCCTCGAGATATGCCGCGTTGTCAACGCCAGATAACGGGTTGCCGGCGTCTGGCGAACAGGCCCTTTTATGTAGCGTATTCCGGTCCTGACAACTTACTGCACCTCGATGATCTTGACGTTCTCGGCATCGTGAATATTGCAGGTGCCGAGTCCCTCTACCGAGACAACCAGCTTTTCTGATTTCGCCAGCAGCAGGATCTCGTGGCTGGCACGCCCCCCGATTCCCCGAACATCGATCGAGAAACGTCCTGAACGATTGCAACGATGGGTCTTTCGCATCGGTGTCGTGAAGTCGAACATCACGTAGGGAGAGGTGGAGGATGCCCAGATACTCCTGACGACGCCTTCGCCGCTGCCGGCGAAGGCTGTTGAAGAGATGCTCATCATCAGGAGCATGGCAGATAGATGTCGCATGTTCCGGGGCCTCTGTCAGTGCATAACATCCGTGCAGTCTAGCATCGTCAGGAATCATGGCTGTAAAGCACTTGATATACCCGGACAGAGGGAACTGGCCACTGAACGGCCTGGCATGTTGTAATCTATTGCGATACCCGGTGCCGGTGGTCACTCCACATCGAATAATCAGACAGCAGGCAGCTTTCATTCCGGAGATTGATATGACCTCACTGACAAGGCGACAGCAATTCATGGGCCTGATCGGCTGGTTCATCGCGAGCTTCGCGATTTCTGCCGTTGGCGCCATTGCATCGATCGAGGCCAGAAACTTCTATGCCGGGCTTGTGCAGCCAGAGTGGGCACCTCCCGGTTGGGTTTTTGGTCCGGTGTGGACGCTGCTTTTTGCCCTGATGGCCATCGCGGCCTGGCTGGTCTGGCGCAAGGGTGGTTTTCACGCACATCGAATCGCGCTTTCGCTTTTTATCATCCAGCTTCTCTTCAACGCGCTCTGGAGCTGGCTGTTTTTTGCCTGGCGTCTTGGCGGGCCCGCATTTGCAGATATCCTGCTGCTCTGGGGCCTGATTCTTGCCACGCTGATTGCCTTCTGGCACGTACAACGTCTTGCCGGAATACTGCTGGTGCCCTACCTGCTCTGGGTCAGTTTCGCGGCTTTCCTGAATTATGCCGTCTGGCAGCTCAACCCCGCTCTTCTCGGTTAGCTGCGGGAGACGTTCAGGAGACATCACAGAATATGTTTGCAAACCTGGCCAGGCTTCGTCTGTCTGTTCCGTTTTGCAAAGAGATAGACCGGTTGAGGCTTTGACTGCCGAGGCGAAATGAATCAGGACCTTATTTCAGTTATGATCTCACCATCTTCCTTGCACATCTTGCCTTCTCCCGGCATCTGGCTCTCTGAAATGAAAACCTTCTTGCTCGCCCTGCTGTTTTTCTGTGTTACCCCGGTTATTGCCAATGACTCTGCCGACTATGCAGGCCGGGAGGCTTGTGTTGATTGTCACAAGGAAGCGGTTGTGCAATGGAGAGGCTCGCATCACGATCTCGCAATGCAGGAGGCGACAGATGAAACCGTACTCGGTAATTTCGACGATGCCAGCCTGACTCATTACGGCATTACCTCGAATTTTTTCCGAAAAGATGATCGCTTCATGGTGCGGACCGAGGGACCCGACGGAAAACTGCAGGATTACGAAGTGACCTATGCATTCGGCATCTACCCGTTGCAGCAGTATCTGGTTCCGTTCCCTGGCGGACGCCTGCAGACTTTGCCCCTGGCATGGGATAGCAGGAGCAAGGAGGAGGGCGGACAGCGCTGGTTCCATGTCTACCCGGACGAGAGGCTGACTCCAGGTGATGTGCTGCACTGGACAGGGCCCGAGCAGAACTGGAACTACATGTGTGCCGAATGCCACTCGACGGACCTCAAAAAGAATTACGACCAGGCCAGTGATACCTTCAATACGACCTGGTCGGAAATCAATGTCTCCTGCGAAGCGTGCCACGGCCCCGGGTCGCAGCATATCGCCTGGGCTCGCAAGGAGCCGGGCAGCGAACAATTTTCAGAAACCATGGGGCTTGTTGCCCGTTTCGACGAGCGCAAGGATGTCGCCTGGACGATGAATCCGGAGACGGGCAATGCATCACGCAACAAGCCACGCACGACTGACAGCGAGATCGAGGTCTGTGCGCAGTGTCATTCACGGCGCAGTTCGATCAGCCAGGATTATGTGCCGGGCAAGCCGTTCATGGATCACTATGTGCCGAGCCTGCTTGTCGATGGCCTCTATCATGCTGACGGCCAGATCGATGACGAGGTCTATGTCTACGGCTCTTTCCTGCAGAGCAGGATGTATGCTGCCGGGGTGACTTGCAGTGACTGCCACGAGCCCCACAGCCTCGAACTGCGGGTACCCGGCAACGGCATCTGCGCCCAGTGCCATCTGCCCGCAAAGTACGACCGGAAAAGCCACCACTTCCACGAACCCGGCACTGAGGGCGCAAGCTGTGCCGAATGCCACATGCCGCCGAAAAACTATATGGTTGTGGATCCGAGGCACGATCACAGCATGCGGATTCCGCGTCCCGATCTCTCGGTGAAACTGGGCACGCCGAATGCCTGCACCAACTGCCATACGGACCGCGATGCCAGCTGGGCCGCCGGGCAGGTGAAGACCTGGTATGGCGACCTGTTGCCCGGTTACCAGAAATATGCAGAAACCCTGCATGC
>JARFQQ010000181.1 GCA_029287695.1 Gammaproteobacteria bacterium
TTACACGCATTCTGGGCGGAGTTGTCGTTATTTATATTGCCTATCTGGTGGGACACCTGCTGGGCTATTTTGTGAAACGGCGTTTCGGGCGTCGTCGCGAGCATGACGGAAAACAGCTGGTGACAGAGACCTACCGTTCACGGCTTATCGGACTGCTCGTCAATGTCCTTGTCTCGGTTGTCGTCCTCATCGCCATCATCCGTATTATGGGTTTCGACAGCCTTCTCGAGGCTGGCGGTGTCATCGGCTTCATCGGTGTCTTGCTGGCCTTGACCCAGGGTGCCTGGGCACCGGATATCATCAGCGGCCTGGTCATCCTCAATGGTGAAATTGTCGAGGAGGGTGACATGATCGAGTTCGAGGACAGCAACGGTAAAAGGATCCTTGGCACGATCTACAGGACCAAGGTGTTTCATACCGAAATTCTCGACCCGGTGAACAACCACCGCATTATGCTCCAGAACTCCAGCTTGCGCGGAATGACCATACACAACTTCTCGAGATTTGCCTCGGCCAGGGGGTTGCGCGAGGCGATCAGTTTCAAAATCGGTTATGACGTGCCGGCTTCCCGGGTCCGGGAGATGATCGCGGATGCTTTCCTTCAGTTGCAGCAGTCGGGAGTTCGCAGCCTCGAGTATCAGCATGAACCGCAGGTTCGCGTGACGAAGGCCGGTGACTATGCCATCGAATGGACGCTCTATTACTACACCAAGGATTTGCGGAACCTGCTGCAGACGCGCCAGGAGGTGAATCTTGCCGTGATCGAGTCGGCCGCGAAACAGGCGATCAGCCTGGCAACTCCTGTTATTCTGCATTCACAAAATAGCGTAACATCATGAGTTACAAACTATTATGTCTTGCAAAGCTCGTACTTCATTGATTACCTGAGGTTTTTTTGAAAAAAATCTCTTTCCGCAGAACTTTTCCCCAACCCTCTGGTCATATTAAATACTGAAGAACTGAATGATGAGTTCGGCTCTTCGGTAAAGTGACTCCCCTTTGACTCAGTTGACCAGCGTTCCTGACGGCACGCTGGTTTTTTTTGCCTGTTCCCCGGGACTCGCCCCGCTGCTGCCACCCGAGGTGCGCCGCAATTCCAACTGCTATAGAATCCTGATCCGTTGTGAGAATGAAATAAAAACACGCTTCGGGGAGATCCAATGCATTCATCAATCAAGAACCTGCTGCTGTGCACGCTGCTGCTGCCCGGTGCCGCTTTTGCCGAGGATGGCCTGAGTGGCTCCAACACGGCCTGGATCCTGACGTCCACCGCGCTCGTCCTCTTCATGACCCTGCCCGGACTGGCACTCTTCTACGGCGGCCTCGTGCGTACCAAGAATGTCCTGTCGGTGCTGATGCAGTGCTTCGCGATCGGTGGCATTGTCACCATCCTCTGGCTTGTCGTCGGCTACAGCCTTGCCTTTGGCGAGGGCAATGCCTGGATCGGTGACTTCAGCAGGGTCTTCATGTCCGGCGTTGGCAAGGAGACGCTTTCCGGGGACATTCCCGAAGCACTCTTCATGCTGTTCCAGATGACCTTTGCGATCATCACCCCGGCCCTCATCATCGGCGGCTTCGCCGAACGCATGAAGTTCTCGTCCATGGTGATTTTCAGCGCGCTCTGGCTGCTCGCCGTCTACGTGCCTGTCACGCACTGGGTCTGGGGAGGCGGCTGGCTCGGCGAAATGGGACTTTATGACTTCGCCGGCGGAACCGTTGTTCATATTACCGCCGGTGTGGCCGCGCTTGTCGCGGCCCTCGTGCTGGGTCCACGCAGGGGCTTCGGCACCACGGCCATGCCCCCGCACAACATGACCATGACGGTCACGGGCGCCGGCATGCTGTGGGTTGGCTGGTTCGGTTTCAACGGTGGCAGCGCGCTCGCCGCGAACGGCGACGCCGCCATGGCGATGCTGGTGACGCATATCTCGGCAGCAACGGGCGCTATGACCTGGATGCTCATCGAGTGGATCAAGTACGGCAAGCCGAGCGTGCTTGGCGTCGTAACCGGTATGGTTGCCGGGCTCGGCACCATTACGCCCGCTTCCGGTTTCGTCGGTCCCGGCGGTGCGCTCATCATCGGTCTGCTTGCCGGCAGCATCTGCTACTTTGCAACCATTACGCTGAAACAGAAGCTCAAAATCGATGATTCGCTCGATGTGTTCCCGGTGCACGGCGTCGGCGGCATACTGGGTACTTTCCTTGCCGGCGTCTTCTCGGCCACGAGCCTCGGCGTGTTCAGCGGTTTCGGTTTCGCAGACGGCATCGAGACCATGGGTGGACAGGTCAGCGTACAGCTGGTCGGTATCGCCGCGACGGTTCTCTTCACGGCCGTCATGACCTGGGTGCTGCTGAAGGTGACATCCATCCTGACCTCGGGGCTGCGCGTCACGGAAGAGCAGGAGGTTCAGGGGCTCGACATTCACATGCACGAGGAGCGTGGCTACGATCTCTGATCGGGAGTAAGCTTGTAGCAGAGGCGACACAAGCACAGCAGAGGCGGGATGGGTGATTCACTACCAGCCGGGAGTTAAGGCGTGAAGGCCACTTTTTACGGAGTCCGCGGATCCATTGCCACGCCGGGTATCGAAACCGTCAGGTACGGTGGGAATACCTCCTGCCTGCATGTCGAGCTCGATGACGGCAGTCAAGTCGTCATCGACGCCGGCACGGGGATTCGCAAACTCGGCGACAGGCTCGCAGACAGCGATGAGCCGCTCACGCTGCTCTTCAGTCACCACCACTGGGACCATATCCAGGGCCTGCCGTTTTTTCGTCCGATTTACGAGGAGGGCAGGCAGATCAGGCTGCTCTCGGCCTATCTCAAAAAGACCGAGGCGATGGCGGTTCTTGACCAGATGATCGATCCGCATTTCCCTGTCTCCGGTGAAAACCTGCACGCAGATATCTCTGTGCTCGAACTGGATGCGCAGGGTGAAATCCGGATCGGTGATGCAGTGATCCGCACCTGCCCGACTAATCATCCGGGGGGCGGTGCGGCCTACCGTATCAACACGGCCTCCGGCAGCCTGGCCTACGTGACTGACAACGAGCTCTTCCCCCCCGGCAAGCCGGCAACCTCCTATGATGAGTGGAAAGCCTTTCTCGAGGGTGTTGACGTGCTCATCCATGATGCCATGTATACAACCGCAGAACTCGAGCGGGCGCGTGGCTGGGGGCATACCTCCATCGAGCAGGCCCTGCAGCTTGGCTGTGACTGTCATGCAGGACAACTTGTACTCTTTCACCATGATCCTTCGCGCACCGACGACCAGCTCGACGCGATTCTCGCAGAGAGCCGGCAACGGGTTGCCGACCAGGGTTGTCGCTGCAGGGTCTCTCTTGCGCAAGAGGGTGAGACCCTCGTTTTCTGATACTGCCTCTCGCAATGGAGACGCTGGAGGCGGCGCTTGTGCTGCGTCCCCTTGCCGGGTAAAACTGTGCCATGGATGAAAACAGGCTCAGGCAACTTGCCGACAGGCTTTCGCATGAGTGTCTTGCGAAACAACACATGCTCATGACTGCCGAATCCTGCACGGGTGGCTGGGTCGCCAAGATCTGCACGGATCTGCCTGGTTCGAGCCGCTGGTTCGAGCAGGGGTTTGTCACCTACAGCAACAGGGCCAAGCAGAGGATGCTCGGTGTTTCCGCAGAGACATTGTCGGAGCATGGTGCGGTCAGCGAGGCGGTCGTCTGCCAGATGACCGCCGGCGCTCTCGAGCATGGCAACGGCGATCTCGCGGTTGCCATCAGCGGCATTGCGGGCCCCGGCGGAGGAACCCCTCTCAAGCCCCCCGGCACGGTCTGGATTGCCTGGCAGCAGGATGGCCGGGATGCAAACGCCCGCTGTTTTCACTTCAGCGGTGAGAGGGACGCGATCCGTTTCCGGGCCGTGGAGACTGCACTCGAAGGGTTGATCGAGCTTGTCCGGGAGTAGACGCCTCTTTTTCGGCATTTTTCCGCCGGCCGTGGTCAGAGAGCGGCTTGTTGCGTTACAGGACGCATGGGTCCGCAGGGGCAGCAGGCATCATCCATACGACCTTCACATGACACTGGTCTTTATCGGGATGAGCGACCGGATGGTGTGCCTCGAGACCATGGCTTCAGAGATTCACCTGCCGTCATTCGCTATCCGCATCGACACCATCGACTACTGGCGCCGTCCGAAAGTGCTCCTGGCAGGTGCGAGCCAGGTGCCGGATTCGCTCTCAACACTGGTCACTGTATTGAACGAGGGTGCGCGGGCGTGTGATTTCACGCCCGAGACGCGTCCCTACCGCCCGCACGTCACACTCTCCCGGCGGTCCATGCCGGTAGAGACCCTGCAAATCGAGCCAATCGACTGGCATGTCGACGAATTCTGTCTGGTCTGGTCGCGCGATGGCGTCGGCACACCGCGCTACCAGACGGTTGCGCGCTGGAAACTGGCAGCTGAAACGGACGATAATGAGGGGTCAAATCAGCCCCTGTCGTAATCTGGCGGCGGGCGTTATCATCCACTATCGTCATGACTGATCCGGAAAGACTGCATGTATACTCTCGAAGAGCTTGAGCAACAGAACAGCGATATCGCCAACCTCTGCCAGGTGCTTCTGGTGCTCGTCAGGGAGCCCGAATTGCGCGGCAATCCCTACGTCTGCGACCTGGTTTCACGTTTCTACGACAAGGTCTGGATGCATCTGATGTTCGAGGACAAGAGTCTCTATACTGATCTGCTCGACAGCCCGGAACCGTCGGTTGTCGACCGCGTTACCGCATTCCACGACAGCGCCAGGGTACTGAAAAAGCGCTTTGGCTCGCACATCAAGCAGTGGTGCCATATTGACGCGGACGAGGAGGATCATGCTGCTTTCAAGCAGGAGATGACAGAGGTCATCGGTGCCATCATGGAGCGTGTCGCTGCAGAAAACGAGACCATGATTCCGCTCGTACGGGCGCAGCAGCACCATTGACTGCCGGACAGCCGAAAATTTTCGCCGGACTCATGACTTGAGCCTGGTGCTGTGCCATAATAGAGAACAAGTAGAGAACAACCAATTCCGCACAGAGGGGAAAAACAGATGGACGACAATCGCAAGAAGGCGCTCGGCGCCGCACTTTCTCAGATCGAGAAGCAGTTCGGAAAGGGTTCAGTCATGCGCATGGGCGACAACAGCGCCGTGCGTAACATGGAGGCAATTTCGACCGGCTCCCTCGGGCTGGATATTGCGCTCGGCATCGGTGGTGTGCCGAAGGGACGCGTCGTCGAGATCTA
>JARFQQ010000028.1 GCA_029287695.1 Gammaproteobacteria bacterium
ACCCTCGACAGTCGGGCGAGTGCCGATATTGGCCACGCCGGGCAGCAACACATCTCCGAGACCGGCGACACGCACCGCGTAGACGCCACGCAACGGGCTGCTCTTGCGGCGCAGCACCAGGTTGAGTGTCGGAAAGCCGAAGGTCCGGCCCCGCTTGTCGCCATGCGCAACGCGTCCACAGATAGCGTAACTGCGCCCGAGACAGGCATTGGCTTCCTCAATAGAGCCCTCAATCAGGAGAAGCCGAATCCGGGTCGAGCTGAAGCTCTCGACACGATGCGTCAGGGTATCCATGTTGTCGACAGTGAAACCATAGGCTTCGCCTGCCTCGTGCAGCATGCGCACGTCACCACTGCGCGCGCGCCCGAAACGGAAATCGTCTCCGACAAAAAGATGCCGGACTCCGAGGCCGCGAACGAGAATCTCGTCGATGAACGTCTCGCCCCCCATGGCCGCCAGCCGCTTGCTGAAATGCAGGATCAGCACATTGTCGATACCCAGCTCCGTGAACATGCGGATTTTTTCACGCAGCGTCGTCAGGCGCGCAGGCGCCACATCCGGCCTGAAGTACTCCATCGGCTGGGGCTCGAAAATGATCACCGTCAGCGGTAATCCGAGGCTGTCAGCCTCGTGACGCAACTGGCGGAAAACCGCCTTGTGGCCGAGGTGGACGCCATCAAAATTCCCGATAGTGGCTACACAGCCGTGGTGGCTCGCTTTCAGGTTGTGGAGACCACGAATCAGTCTCATTGGAACCGGTTAAACGACGAAAAGCGCGATTATATCAGGGCACTCCGCCTTTATCCCGCAAAACCCGGCACCCCGAAGGTCACAGACACGGCTGAACCGGGGCATTTACTGGACCCGGCTGACCTTGTGGCCACGGCGCTTGAGCATATCGATGAGATTGCTCTTGCCAACGAGATGCGCATTACCGACGACGACCATGGTCTGTTGCGGCTTTGAGAGGTAACCCTCGAGTCGCGGCAGCCATTTGCGGTTACGGTTGACGACCACGTTGCGGTAAGTGAGGGACGACATGCCTGCTGCGATGAGCTGTGCATTGCGGTCGATGTCTCCCGTGGCCCAGGAAGCGAGCAGCCCGCTGAATTCATCTTTTTCGCTATCGCCCGCTGTCTTGCCGAGCGATTCCGACAACTGCCTGAGCTGCACCTCGAGAGGATACTCCGCCAGCGTCATCATCGCCTCGCGCGGTGTCTCGAGTGCCGAGATTTTCATATCATTCCTCAATGCGGATTCCTCGAAAAGGTTGTCGACCCCGAGGGTCCGCTGCATCCCGGATTGCTCGAAGATTTCGTTGGTCAACACGATACGCAACAGCCAGGGCTGCATGCGCGACACAGCATACTCGTCGAGCTGGAGAATCCCTGCCAGTTCCTGCAGGCGGGCATAATCTGCCGGGGAGAGCAACTCGTCGAGCGTTTGTCCTTCCGGCAGCAGGGCTCTTGTCTGGATATATTCCGACATCGCCACGTTACCCGAGGAGTCATTTGCCTTGCTTTCGATGACGAGTTCCTCGGCATTCTCGAAGGCGCTGGCAACAAGCGGGGTGTACCAGCGAACGCCCTCGGGCAGGACATGGATAGAGCCGAACAGGTAGACCTTGCTGTCGTGATCCTCGGCAAGCCACATCGCAGGATAGGCATTGACATCGCGTCCAGCCGTCTGGAGGGTTGCCGACTGGCAACCGGCAATGAGCAGGGCCAACAGCAGCAGGCCACCAACGCGCGACAGCCTCAACATCTGACCGATTTTTTTGACCGGACGCATCTCTCTTCAGTGCGCCTCGTCCCAGTTGGCGCCACGACCGGCATCGACCACGAGTGGCACGGACAATTCGGCCGCCTCTTCCATCATGGAGAGGATCTCCGGAACAACATCCTCGACACCATCCTCGTCGACCTCGAAGACGAGTTCGTCATGGACCTGCATGATCATGGTGACAGCGGGCTTTTTCTTCCGGATCCAGCCATCGACCTCGAGCATGGCGCGCTTGATGATATCGGCAGCCGTGCCCTGCATGGGCGCATTGATCGCCGTGCGTTCGGCCGCTGCGCGCCGCTGACCGTTGCGTGAATTGATCTCCGGCAAGTAGAGGCGGCGTCCGAAGACAGTCTCGACATAGCCCGCCTCGTGAGCCTGTTCGCGAATGTTGTCCATGAAGGAGCGAACACCGGGATAACGGTCGAAATAGAGGTCGATATACTTTTGCGCAGTGCCGCGTTCGACACCGAGTTGCTTCGCAAGACCAAACGCAGACATGCCGTAGATCAGTCCGAAATTGATCGCCTTGGCCGAGCGGCGCTGGTCACTGGTGACAGCCTCCGGAGTGACGCCGAAGACCTCGGCTGCTGTTGCACGGTGGATATCCTGCCCCTCCGCAAAAGCCTTGAGCAGCGCCTTGTCGCCCGACAGATGCGACATGATACGCAACTCGATCTGTGAATAGTCCGCTGCAACCATGATCGCACCCTCGCGAGGCACGAAGGCCTGCCGGATCAGGCGACCCTCATCCGTGCGAACCGGAATATTCTGCAGGTTCGGATCACTCGAACTCAGGCGACCGGTCGCCGCAACAGCCTGGTGATAGGAGGTATGCACGCGTCCTGTATGAGGATTGACCATGGTCGGCAACTTGTCGGTGTAAGTCGAACGCAGCTTGGCCAGGCCCCGATGCTGAAGAATCAGGGACGGCAGTTCGTGGCCCTGGTCTGCCAGCTCCTGCAAGACGCTTTCGGCCGTCGAGGGTGCGCCCTTTGGTGTCTTCGATATGACCGGCAGATTCAGCTCCTCGAAGAAAATCTGGCCAATCTGTTTGGGGGACGCCATGTTGAATGGCCGCCCGGCAATTTCGCAGGCCTGCCCCTCGAGTTCAACCAGGCGCTCAGCCATCCGCTTGCTCTGCCTGGCAAGCATCCTGCTGTCGATTCGTACGCCGGTACGCTCGATGCGCGACAGGACAGGAACGAGAGGCATCTCGATTTCGGTGAAAACACTCGCCGGTCCCTTCTGTTTTTTCAGTAACGGCCAGAGGTGATCGTGCAAGCGCAGTGTGATGTCCGCATCCTCGGCGGCATAGGGCGCAGCCTGCTCCAGCGGAACCTGGTCGAACGTAATCTGTTTTGCCCCCTTGCCGGCAACCTCCTCGAACTTGGTGGTGTTGTAATCGAGATAGGTCCTCGCCAGCGAATCCATGTCATGCCGCGTCGCGACCGAATTGTAGACATAGGACTCGAGCATGGTATCGAAAGCGACGCCCTCGACATGAATGTCGTAGTTCGCCAGCACGTTCATGTCGTACTTGAGGTGCTGGCCGAGCTTCGGCTTGTCCGGATTCTCGAGTAGCGGCTTCAGTGCAGTGAGCACCTCGTCGCGATCCAGCTGCACGGGCGAATCCGGGCCTTTATGCCCGACAGGGATGTAACAGGCCTCACCCTCCTCTACCGAAAAGGAGAGTCCGACAAGCTCAGCCTGCATATAGTCGAGGCTCGTGGTCTCGGTATCGAAAGTGACGAGCTTCGCCTGCTCGAGCTTCCCGATCCAGGCGTCGAGACGATCGCGATCCAGAACCGTTTCGTAGTCGCCGTCCACAGATGCAGGAACCGCGGCCTCGACGGGGTCGGACTCCTGCAGTGTCGCAAGCAGGCGGCTGGCCTCGAGCTTTTTATACCACTCACGCAATGACCCGATATCAGGCTCGCCCTGGACGAGTTCCCGCGGTTTTTCGTTCAACTTCAGGTCAGTGCGAATACGCGCGAGATCACGCGATAGTTCGAGCTGACCGCTTTCGATCGCCTCGCGGAGGTATTCGCCGATCTTTCCCTTGATCTCGTCAGCATGCTTGACGAGGTTGTCGATGTCGTCATACGCGGCAAGCCATTTGGCTGCCGTCTTGGGTCCGCACTTCTGCACACCCGGAATATTGTCAGAGGTATCACCAACGAGCGCCAGGTAGTCGATCATCTGGTCGGCGCGCACCCCGAATTTCTCCACGACGCCCCCTGTATCGGTCACCGTGTCGCTCATGGTGTTCACAAGCGTGATCGCATCGTTGACAAGCTGTGCAAGATCCTTGTCACTCGTCGAGATGAGCGTCTCGAGACCGGCCTTCTGCGCCTCGACGGCCAGGGTGCCGATAACGTCGTCGGCCTCGACATTCGACTCGATCACCAGTGGCAACCCCATGGCCCGGATGATTGCGTGCAGAGGTTCTATCTGGGCCCGCAGATCATCCGGCATGGGCGGCCTGTGCGCCTTGTACTCAGCATAGATCTCGTCACGGAATGTCTTGCCCGGGGCGTCGAAGACCACGCCGACGTAGTCAGGATCATGGTCGGCCATGAGCTTTCGCAGCATATTGATGACACCGACAACGGCCCCTGTGGGCTGACCGGAGGAGTTGGTCAGCGGAGGAAGTGCATGAAAAGCGCGGAAGAGATAGGAGGAGCCGTCGACGAGGACAAGCAGTTTCTTGTCAGCCATTAGGTACCAGTTTCTTGAGCACCGCTTCGAGATCATCTTTGGCAACACCACCGTTATAGCGTTGTTGAATGTTTCCTTCCCGATCGGCAACAACCGTGTAGGGGAGCGCCCCCATGCGATTACCGAGCTCCCGGGAAAAGTTGATGGCTTTCATGTCCCCGAGCAGGACGGGATATTCCACTCCGTAGGTGTCAAGAAAATCCTGGACTGTGTCCGGATCATCAATCGCGATGCCGACGAAGCGCACTCCCTTGTCATAGTACTGCTCATGCAAATCGACAAAGCCGGGCGTTTCTTCTGCACATGGCGGACACCATGGCGCCCAGAAGTTGAGCACCATGACACTGTTCTTCCACTCGCTGCTCGTGCGTTCAGCTCCCTCGAGGTCGATCATCGCGAAGGCGGGGACCCGCTTGAGCACCTCGTTCTTTTTGTCGAACATGTTGCTGAAGCGCTCGGGATGTTGCTGGATCGCAATCGTGGCACCGACTATTGCAGCGATAATGCCCAGGAAAATCGAGAAGAGGATATAACGCATGATCAGAAAGCCTTGTCGAGGCTGTCGACGAGCTGCTCGACTGTCACATCGCCAATGATACGGTCTCGCTCGACGCCATCCTCATCGAACAGGATGACGGTCGGTGGCGCCACCAGGTTGAAGTGTTTGAGCAAGGCGTCGTCCGATGTGACATCGGCCTTGATGAGCGCCATGTCGGCCGTACGGGACAGAACATCCGGGTGTGGAAAAACCTTCTTCTCCATGGTCTTGCAGTAGACGCACCAGTCCGCATAGAAATCGAGCAGGACCTTTTGTGACGCTCCACGGGCTTTCGCCATTTCGGCATCCAGCTGCTCGACGGTCTTGACCTTGGTGAAGTCATTCCTTGCGCCAGCCTGCGTGCCGGCAGCCGGTACACCGACGCCTTCAAGCGGCGACAGCGGATCATTGTTTCCTGTACCGGCGCCGATCAGGACAATGCCGCCATAGAGCAGGAAAGCGACCCCGAGGCCCTTCCAGAGCTTGCGCCAGCCCGAGGCACCCTCGGGGAGAGGGTCCAGCGCGCCCATGTAGATCGCCGGTATGATCAACAGCAGCGCCCACATGAGCATGGTGACGAAGCCCGGCAGATAGGTCGGCACCAGCCGTTCGAGCATGGTCACGGCGACCGCCAGCATGATAACCCCGAACACCGCCTTGACAGTTTCCATCCAGCCACCGGCACGCGGCAACAGCTTGCCGGCCGAAACGCCGATGAGCAGCAATGGCATGCCCATGCCAAGCGACATGACGAACAGCGCCGAGGCGCCAAGGACGGCGTCACCGGTCGTGCCAATGTAGGCCAGCGCCGCGGCCAGTGGCGGTGCAACACAGGGGCCAACGATCAGCGCCGAGAGAAAACCCATGATGGCAACACCGATGAGACTGCCCTGCTTCTGCTTGTTGCTGATATCGTTGAGCTTGCTCTGCACGCTGGCAGGAAGCTGCAGTTCGTAGAAGCCGAACATCGACATGGCGAGC
>JARFQQ010000049.1 GCA_029287695.1 Gammaproteobacteria bacterium
GCATTCCATTTCTTCTGGATCGAGTCTTTCTTTGCTCGCAATATTGCTGACGTGCGCCCGATGTTCGACTGGGTTGCCCTCGTCATGATCCTGCTTGTCGCCAGTCTGACAATGCGAAGCTGGTCGGAAGAGAGGCGTAACGGAACCATCGAGCTCTTGCTGACATCTCCCGTTCCGACCCGCCGTCTGGTTATTGGCAAGTTCGTCGCGGTCATGTCCATTCTCCTTGTGGCGCTGGCCTTGACCCTGCCCATTCCTGTCATGGTGGCATTCACAGGGGAACTCGATCCCGGGCCGGTAGCCAGTGGCTATGTCGGCCTGCTGCTGCTTGCATCAGCTTTCAGTGCCATCGGGCTGTTTGTTTCCTCCAGGACCGATAACCAGATTGTCAGCCTCATTGGCACAGTCACTCTCTGTGGCTTGCTGCATCTTGTTGGCAGCGATGGATTCACGGGCTTCTTCGGCTACAGAACAGCCGAATGGCTTGGCTTTTTCAGTAGCAGTGTGCGCCTCGAGTCCATGATGCGCGGCGTCATTGATGCCGGGGACCTGCTTTTCTTTGTTGTGGTCACGCTTGTTTTCCTGTTGCTCAACGGCCTCTCACTCGAGGCTCTGCGACAGGCCGGAGAGCCATCTGCCATGCACGGAGGAAGGCAGATGCTCACGGCTCTCCTCGTCGTTATCCTTCTGCTGATGAGTCTGGCTGTCTCCAGGATCAGCCTGCCACGGCTGGATCTGACCGGGAATAGCCGATATACGCTCTCCGAGACCACGCACTCGACTCTCGCGAATCTCGAACAGCCACTGCTTCTGCGCGGCTATTTCAGCGAGCGCACACATCCGATGCTCAATGGACTGGTCCCGCGGATGCAGGATCTGCTCGAAGAGTATCGTATTGCCGGGAAAGGACGTGTCAGGGTCGAGCTTGTCGATCCCCTGCGATCACCGGAACTTGAGCAGGAGGCTGCAGAGAAGTATGCCATCGAGCCCACGGCCTTCCAGACAGCCGACAGGTACCAGGCGTCGCTCGTCAATTCCTATTTCGACCTGCTGGTTGCCTATGGCGATCAGTTCCAGACATTGAATTATTCCGATCTTATCGAGCTCAAGACACGTAGTGAGACTGATCTCGAGATTCGCTTGCGCAACCCGGAATATGACCTCACGGCCGCTATCCGCAAGGTGCTTTTCGCACAGCGAACTCACGAAAACCTCTTCGACTCCATCCCGGGGAAAATCCGTTTTCGCGCCTTCATTTCCGATGACAAACGCTTGCCGGAGAAGCTCGTGGCACTGAAGCGTGATCTCGAAACACTGCTTGCGACTTTCGAGGAGAATGCTGCCGGCAAGCTTGAAATCACCATCGAGGATCCGCTGCAGGGTGACGGCGCAATGGTCGACGAAATTCGCGAACAATACGGCTTCCGTCCGATGGTGATGACGCTCGACAGCCCCGAGCAGTTCTTCTTCTACATGCTCATGGAGAATGACCAGCGCCTGGTGCCTGTGCCCTTGCCGGACAGTCTGGACGTTCATGGATTGCAGCGCGTCCTCAGTGCCGGTCTCAGGAACTTTGCACCGGGGGTACTGCGCAAGATTGCGCTGTTTTTGCCACCCGAGCCTATCTCGATTGCAGGCTTCAGGCAGAAAGGCTACGCGACCTGGTACCAGCTCGATAAACGCTTGCGAGACAGCGTGATGGTGGAGAAAACAAATCTCGCATCCGGGCGTGTGCCGCAAGATGCGGATCTGTTGATCGTCGTCGCGCCCGAGCAGCTCAAAAAGAAACAACTCTTCGCCATCGACCAGTTCCTCATGCAGGGCGGAACGGTGATCATCGCTGCTTCACCCTGGAATGTCAGGCTCAGCAGTGATGCCATTTCGGCGGAGAAACAGCACTCCGGTATCGAGCCCTGGCTCGCTCATCACGGCATTACCATTGGCGAAACGCTTGTCATGGATACGCAACTCGGCTATTTCCCGATCCCTGTACAGCGTCAGCTCGGCGCCAGCACGGTCGATGAGACGCAACAGCTTGCCTATCCCTATTTCATCGATCTCAGGGAAGAGAACCTCGATACGACATCAGGCATCTTCGCCGGCATCAACCAGCTGACAATGAACTGGGTATCGCCGCTGATTGTCGATAATCCGGCACTGAATGTGACCAGTCTCTTCAAGAGCTCGGAGGAGAGCTGGCTCGACAGGGAGGGCGGAATACAGCCGGATTTCGAGAAATGGCCGGCCAGTGGCTTCGATTCCGGGGAAGGCAGGGAACGCAAAGCCAGTGAACTGGCCATTCTTGCCAGCGGAAAGTTCAATTCCTGGTTTGCCGGCAAGCCAGTCGATTTCGACGTCACGCCAGGCGTATCGGACGACGGCAAGCCCGTCGAAGTCATCGAACAGTCGCCCGGCGGGACCAGGCTGGCGGTGATCGGCTCCGGGATTTTCCTTGCCGATTCGGTTATCGATCTGCAGACCCAGGCCATGGGAACGCGTTACCTCAGCAGCTTGCAGTTCATCCAGAACCTTGTTGATTTCGTTTTCGAGGAGCCGGGGTTGCTGGCGCTTCGCGGTCGCGGAGATTATGCGCGCATGCTTGATCCGCTGACACGAAAAGAACAGCAAGCCCGTGAAACAGCAGCAATCGGTGCAATGTTCACAGGCGTCATTTTGCTGATTTTTCTTGCCCGCTTGCAGCGGAGACGACGAACGCGTTATCTTCAGCGACAACTGGAAATGAACGTTTGAGCCTGGTTGCCATCCAAGTACGGGAAGAATGTCCGGAGGTCTCGGCAGACGGACGGAATCACCGGCTGAAAGGCCGCGTTTCATCACCAGATCACGACGGATCCGCTGAAAAGAGGTCCAGATTAGCTTACAAAGGGGGAAACAAAGCAATGTCACGCAGTATTTCGACAGCTTTACTCGTCACTTCGGCCTTCATGCTCACGGCCTGCGGCTCCAACCCGCAAAAAACGAGCAGCAACTCGGTTCAGGTCTCCTCGCTCGACAGTCCAGAAATCGGCGTCGTCGAATATCGTCCCCGCACGGGCACCGGCGGTTACCGCGCCTCCAGGCTCGGAGGTGACTACGCCGGTTACGCGGCAACCCGGCAGTTCGTCAACAAGATGGTTGACCAGCACGGGTTCAGCCGCAGTTACATGAACGGTCTTTTCTCGAAAGTCGACAGACAGGATGGTGTTCTCGAAATTCTGAATCGTCCAAGCAGGAAAGGTCCTGCCCGCAAGGGTAGCTGGACACGTTACCGCGACATTTTCATGACAGAGAGGCGTATGCGCGAAGGCGCCGAGTTCATGACGACATATCGCAAGGAGCTCAACCGCGCCTACCAGCAGTATGGTGTGCCACCCGAGTACATCACGGCCATAATCGGCGTCGAAACCTCCTATGGTGGCAACATCGGCAAGATACCAGTGCTCGATGCCCTGGCGACCATCGCGTTCGACTACCCGCGCCGCTCGAAATATTTCACGAAAGAGCTCGAGCAGTTCCTGCTCATGACGCGCGAAGAGGGTTTCGATCCGAAGAGCCCGGTTGGATCCTACGCCGGCGCGATGGGACTCGGACAGTTCATGCCGAGCAGTTTCCGCCGTTACGCAGTCGATTTCGACGGCAATGGCAGGCGTGACCTCTGGAACACGGTCGATGCCATAGGCAGCGTGGCCAACTATTTCAGTGCGCATGGCTGGCAAAAAGGCGGCGAAGTTGCGGTACCTGCCTCATTCACCTCGACCAGCTACCGATCGATGAAAACCGGCTATCGCAGCAAGCATTCGCTGGGCAGCCTCCGCAAGGCCGGCATCCGCCCGAATGGCAACGTCAATTCCGATCGCGTCAGTCTGCTCAAGTACAGCACCTATGATGGCGACGAGCTCTGGCTCGGCATGCATAACTTCTATGTCATCACGCGCTACAACCACAGCAGCAAGTATGCTCTGGCTGTCCACCAGCTCGCGCAGGAAGTCAAGCGCAGGCACGACAGGCTGCGTGTTGCCTGGGAGCCGCAGTCGGTGACAAAAGAGGCTTCCTGATCGACATCCCGTAAC